>JAAZKL010000036.1 GCA_012799845.1 Clostridiaceae bacterium | reverse complement strand
AGATATATCAATATAACGCCCGATTTCAGGGATGAAAAGCCCATACTCGGTGTCCACTGCCATTCGAATGCCATCGTGCATGAAGTCGCGCAGATCTACGATCTGAATGAACTTTACAAGCCTCATATTTGGCAATTCATCGTCCGGTACAACATAAGGCATCTGTTCTTGATAACCGACTCTGAAAAAATCCTGAAACAATATAAAAGGATGTATGGCATGAACGGAATGCTTTTGTACACCGACAGTAAAAAACGTCCTCTGAAGCAACGGATACCAACGTACCTTCTTGAATATCCGAATAAACGGCATAAAGGCGTGGAACTGATCAAGGACACCATAGAAGTAATCAAAGACACGTATCTGGCCGCACAGTGCGACTTCTTTATAGGAAACGGGTACTCAAACCTTTCGAACACTGTAATGAGGCTCAAGGACTGGCCGGAAACCAATATCAAGCTGCTGTACTGAAAGTTGGCTTGGGGACAGTTCTGCATTATATAAAGCAGGAAGATATGCATGCAAAGCAGGTGGGGCAGGCAGGAGGGACAGTTCTTCATTTTGTCAGGGAGATGGTTCTTCATTTCAACAACTGAAAGGAGAGACGGTTAACGATATGCATTATAGCGAGTTAAAATATATGGAATTCATAAGGAGCAGGTTCCCCCAGCTGGACCTGTCAAAAATCGTATTCAACAAAACCGACGGGAGTTACAGCGACATTGCAATCGTAAACAATGAAGTGGTGTTCAAATTTGCAAAATATGACTGGAGTACCGTCTACCTGAGGAATGAAGCGGAAGTGACCGGATTTGTCCGGAATTTTATCGCCTTGCCTTTGCCGGACGTGGAACTGGTTGATCAAAACGTGACCAAACGTGAATATATAAGAGGATCACCGCTGTACCGGAATGCTTTGCTGAAATCGGACCACTTTACGCAGGATACCGTTGCAAAGCAAATTGGGGCTTTTCTGGAGCAACTGCATTCTATCCCGGTCAAAAAAGCAAAAACCGCGCGGATCGAAGAATCAAGGATGAATCTCACACGGGAAGACTGGCTGACTGAACTCGAGGCACTGGAAAGAAAAATCTCTCCCTACTGCTCAAACTATGTAAAGGAGTATCTGCAGCAAATAACCCGGCCGGTTATCAGCGATGAAGAATTTTTCGAATTTCAGCCGGTGTTCATCCATGGTGATCTGATGCCTGCCCATATCCTGTTTGACTTGAAATCACGAAAAATCAACGGCATCATTGGTTTTACCAATGCAGGGTTTGGCGATCCGGCTTATGATATCGGCACGCTTCTGGACCATATGGGCGAGAGCTTTATTCGGCGGCTTAGCAAATACTGCCGGATTTCACCTGCATGCATGGAAAGAGCCAGGTTTTATGCCTATATCAGCAGTTTCATGTGGTACAGGGATATTTGCGACATGATAACGACGCGGGATTTTTCCCATTTCAGGATTCCGGCAAAGGACAGGGACATTTCTCCGATTGGATCATTATCGCGTACGAATATAGCTAAGCCTTCAAAAATTTGAATCGTCCAAGCGGGGTTTTGAATAGAATAGTTACAGAAATATGTGTTGGGGGATGTTCATGTGAATTACACCGCTGCTGATTTGAACCGCATGACAATCAAGAGGGCGCTTTTTGACGGATATTGCAAAAAGCAGGTGGATGCCGTGCTTGCAAGAATAATCGAAGATTATAACGAGATGAGTAACAATACCAATGAGCTGAAATGCCAGATAGCGTCCCTAAACGAGGCAGTGCAGCATTACAAAGTTCTCGAGGAATCTCTGCAGCATTCGATCCTGGTTGCGCAGCATACGGCGGAGCAAATAAAGGCTAACGCATGTGACAAAGCGAAGAATATTGTTGATGAAGCAGAGATAAAAGCACAGAAAATAATCGATGATGCTGCCGAAAAGGTGCGAAATATCCAGATGAAGTATGAACAACTCAAGAGTGAAGTGTTTACGTTCAAGACCAAATCGGAAGCATTGATACAGGCTCAGATGGATGTTCTCAGGCAATTGCTTGTTGAGTAATATGCCTGTCGAATGAGATGTTTGCCGGTGAGACTCAGGATAACAAGCGTGAAGAACTTGATGCTTGTTGGGTGAAGCCAGGTGTAATATTTATGGATAAGTCGATTGTCGAAAGAGGAGCTTGCTGAGCGAGACGCATACAGAGCAATAATCCGGCGCGGGCAAGACGGGAGGATGTAATAATGTCCTCCTGTCATGATCTTTTAAGCGACATTTATTCGAGAACTGTCCCCGATTTCTGAGGGTAGGTTACGAAGTTTCGCAGAACTGTCTCTGAGTTTCGAGGGCAGACCCTGAAATTCTGAAGAACTGTCCCCAAGTTTCACGGAGCTATCCAGGGATTCTGAAGGACTGTCCCTCAGGAGTCCCTCAGGATGCCGTTCCTCAGGATGTTATTCTGAAGAACTGTCCCCCTTCACTGAACTGATCCCCGGTTCAGTCATTCTGAAGAACTGTCCCCCCGGTTCAGTCATTTTGCAGAACTGTCCCCAACTTACTGAGATAGTACTCGTATTCTCTGCGGATGCCTTCTTTCATATCTACTTTTGGTTTCCAGCCGGTTGCCAGGATTTTCGAGTTGTCAAGGACTCTTCGTGGAGTTCCGTCGGGTTTGGCAGCATCAAATCTGATTTCGCCCTGAAAGCCTACGACTTCACGTATAATTTCGGCAAGTTTTCTTATACTGATTTCGTTTCCTGAACCGATATTTATCAGTTCGCTGCTTTCGTAGTTCTGCATCAGCCAGAGGCATGCTTCGGCCATGTCATCGATATACAGAAATTCGCGCAAAGGCTTTCCTGTGCCCCACAACTCAACGAATTGCTGATTTTCGCATTTTGCCCTGTGGAATTTTATTATCATTGAGGGGATCACATGGGAGTTGTGTTCGTCGAACCTGTCGTTTATGCCGTACAGATTGGCAGGCATGACAGAGATGTACCGGGTGCCGTATTGTTTGTTGTATGACTGGCACATTTTGATCCCGGAGATTTTGGCAATGGCGTATGCCTCATTGGTGGGTTCCAGCGCGCCGGTCAGCAGGTATTCCTCCCTGATCGGCTGAGGGCACAGTTTTGGATAGATACACGCGCTGCCGAGGAACATCAGCTTTTTGACGTTGTTTCTAAAAGCGCTGCGGATCACATTGCATTCGATCAGCATGTTTTCCATAATGAAGTCCGCGGGGTATGTGTCGTTCGCATGGATCCCGCCTACTTTTGCGGCAGCCAGGAAAACATATTCAGGTCTTTTTTCCTCGAAGAATTTCTCGGTTTCCGACTGGTTTGTCAGGTCCAGTTCCGAATGCGTCCGCTTAATGATGTTCTCATAGCCATTCTGTTGAAGGCACCTGATTATGGCTGATCCCACCATCCCTATGTGTCCTGCCACATATATCCTGCTGTCTTTTTCCATGTCGAGCCCTCCTTGTTACGTTGCAAAGCCAGAGGCAACTTTATTAACTGATCATTGAAGTTCCACTCCCGCAGCCCGGATGTCGCTCTTTACCATCATTGCGACCAATTCTTCAAATGAGGTTTTGGGTTTCCAGCCAAGCTTTTTCTTTACTTTTGAAGGATCACCCAGCAACAGATCCACTTCCGTCGGCCTGAAAAACTCGCTGCTGACTTTGACCAGTACTCTGCCGGTGGCTTTATCCACACCTTTTTCATCCAGACCTTGGCCTTCCCAGACCAGGTCGATCCCGGCATTTCTAAAAGCAAGTTCGCAGAATTCCCTTACCGTATGCGTTTCTCCTGTTGCAACTACATAATCATCGGGTTCGTCCTGCTGGAGTATCAGCCACATAGCTTTGACATAATCGCCGGCAAACCCCCAGTCTCTTTTCGCATCAAGATTGCCGAGATATAAGCAGTCCAGTTTTCCAGCAAGGATGTCGGCGATGCTGGTCGTGATCTTTCTGGTGACGAAGTTTTTGCCCCTTCTTGGGGACTCGTGGTTGAAGAGTATCCCGTTGCAGGCGAACAGGTTGTATGCTTCTCTATAGTTGACGGTGATCCAGTATGCATAAAGCTTGCTTGCAGCATAGGGGCTTCTGGGATAGAACGGTGTGTTTTCGTTTTGGGGTTTTTCCTGCACTTTGCCGAACAGTTCGCTGGAAGAAGCCTGGTAGAATTTTATGCCCGGATTTACTTCGCGGATGCTTTCCAGCAGCCTGACCGTGCCGACAGCATTCACATCTGTCGTGAATTCCGGCGTGTCGAACGAAACCTTTACATAGCTCTGGGCGGCCAGATTGTATACTTCGGTGGGTTCTATCCTGTACAGCAGTCTGATAAGACTGCTTCCGTCGGTCATATCGCCGTAATGCAAAGTTACTTTTTTCGGCCCGTCGAGCAGGTGATTTATTCTTTCAGTATTGTCCGTGCTGCTTCTTCTGATAAGCCCGTGCACTTCATAGCCTTTTTCCAGTAAAAACTCTGCAAGATAAGAACCATCCTGCCCTGTAATGCCTGTAATTAGTGCCTTGCTCATTCGGATTACCTCCTGTGGCATTGATGATTTACGGTTTTTCCCATCACTTCAGTTCCACATTTGCTTTTCGTTAATCAATTTAGATTAAATAAACTGGTCTCGGAATAATAATATGCAAACTGATTATGTAATGTTCCATTTATGCGGTACGGCAGAGGTGCAGGCAGCGGCGTAGGCGGAGACAGAGACGGCGGCGGGGCAGGGCAGTGGTGGGAGCACGGGCAGCAATGGAGGTGCAAGCAGCGGTGCAGGTGAGGACAGTTGCGGAAGTGCCGGCTGTGGTTAAATTAAGAATACAGCAGGAGGTACGATATATGAAGGGAGAACTGGTGCCGCAGAGAGCTTTGCCGTCGCTGGAAAGCCATTGCCACAGGATTACTTAAGATTGTTGAAGTATATGTAACATCCTGCTATGGAGTGAATACGATGTAATGATGAGAAAATTGACATATTGCCTGATTTAGATATATCAGACATCTCTGTTTGCAGGTACATAACCCCAGGAAATGCAGGTACATAACCTCATGAAAGGAAGTGAAGATCATGCCGACAGTATCGGTCGGAATTCCCGATACTACCTTTGTATCCTCAGCAATGCCGACACAGAATTTCTCATTTTATCCGCTGATGTACGTGGGAAATGATCCGGTCTTTATGGATTGCATGGCTCTGATGGAGATAGAACTGCCGCAATTGCCTGTAACAAGTGTCGATCAGGCTGTGCTTAAATTATCCGTGATCGTGAAGACCGGTCAGGATCCAAGCCCAATCGTTGTGAACAGGGTCGACAGTCCTTTTGAAGCTGCTACAGTAACTTACAATACAGCCCCGGGTTTCACGGCAACGACTTCGCAAATCGACATCAGCACATCAGATCTTTATCAGACAGTCGAGATCGACATCACACAACTTGTAAACCAATGGCTCAACGGAACCTATCCCAATTACGGGATCGCATTGACAAATACGGATGGGGTGACCCTGGTCCAGTTTGGTACGAATAATATAGTCTATGAGCCATATTTCCCGAAACTGGAGATTACCTATTCGGATACACTTGTTCCGCCGACCGGCAATCCGTATGCTTATATTTACAATACCCTGAATCAACCTGTTGCGGCAGGTGATCCAATTGCTTTCAGCCATAACGGTGTATTATCGGAAATCACCCATGAGGTGGGCTCACCTGATATCACTATTGAATCTGCAGGTATCTATGCGGTCTGGTACACAGTCACAGGTGCAGAAGCCAATCAGTTTACGCTGTTCAGGAATGACAACCCTGTACCAGGAAGCACTTACGGCACAGATACGACCAACACTGGCTATTCAGGAATGGTGATCATAAATGCTGCTGCAGGCGATAAATTAACGTTGAAGAACTTTACAAGCACAGGGACGGTCAATCTAAACAATTCAGCAGGAGGAACGGAAACAGGAGTAAGCGCATCCGTCATGATTCTGAAGATTGCTCCGGCTGTAACTCCTGATCCGAATCTGGATGCTGTGAATAATGCACAGGATATCACTCAAATGCGGGATGCCATCACCGATCCTGGCCTTGGTCTGAATCTTGACGGGTTCAACTCCCTGAGTACGATAGCACAGGATATAGTGCTGGGCGAGTTGCTGGCAAGCAGGCCCGATCTCGGATACCTGACTGTGGCAAGCCTGCAGGAGACGCTTGATAAAGCAGTAAATGAAACAGTCGATCCCATGAATATACGCGTAGAAGCCGGCAGCGTAGGAGGAGACGGAAGTATAGCCCATCCATACGGGAGCATTTCAGGAGGCATTGCTGCAGTGTCACCAGGAGGAACTGTCCATGTGGCGGCCGGAACGTACAACGTTTCGACGCAGATCAACTTCAACAAGGCCGGAGCAACATTGCTTGGCGAACCGGGAGCAGTGATCCTCCTGCAGGCGGAGATAATCCCGTTGTTGATTACGGGCGCCGGTGCGACTGTCCAGGGAATGACCATGACCAGTGATACTCCTTACGCAAGGGAGTTCATCCAGATAGGCGCTCCGAATGTGAAGCTGATAGATAACATCATCTATGGACCTGTCCAGCCGCCGCCAATGTCCGATTGGGTAGTCAACCGGGCAGTAGTTTCACAGGTGAGTACAGTAAATGTGCTTTTGGAAGGAAATACTTTCTATTCGCTGAGGACCGGTATGTATATCAATCCTGGTACGACAGGCGCTATCAACAACAATGTGGTTTACAATACAAAAGGCGGATTCCTGGTAGACCGTGCTTTTACAACGTTTTTCGGGAACTCGTGGGGAATACCTGCCAATGAGTTCGATATAGTACTCCTGGCAGGCACTACGTATGATCCGCCATATGACGATTTTGCAAGGCTGTCTGAGGAAAACGATAATGCTACTATCTCTGACCAGAGGGAAGGAAACTAAAGCTATGATGGCGGCTAAGAAAGAGGATCGGGAGAGTATGCATGAAATACTTTGATGAATAAAGTCGGGAAAGGGCTGTCCTGAAAAGCAGGGCAGCCCTTTTCCGCAAGAAACCGTTGCAGTTAATAGTAATGCAATATGGTCTGAAATTGCAATGCAGACACATCAGGCAGCGCAGTAACGCGGAAGAACATTGATATTATGTGTAATATCCTGCTCAGGAGTGAATACGATGTAATGATAGTAAGGCGTGGCTAATTGCTTGATTTAAAACCAGGTATACTCTGCTTCATAAATACATATCTCCAGGAAAGGAAGTGACCGATCATGCCGACAGTAGAGGTCGGTATACCCGATACTGCATTAGTGTCTTCATCTCAACCAACGCAAAATTTTTCTTTTTTATCCACTGATGTACGTGGGCAATGATGCAGGCTTTATAAACTACATAAGCCTTATGGAGATCGACCTGCCGCCTTTGCAGGTTGAAACTGTCGAACAAGCGGTGTTGAGACTATCTGTGATAGTAAAGACGGGTGCAGACCCGAGTCAGATTGTCGCCAACAGGGTGACAAGTCCGTTTGATGCTACTGATGTGACTTTCGAGACTATCCCTGGCTACGAAACAACAGCTTCGCAAATCGATATCAATATATCGGATTTATATGCGACTGTAGAGATCGATATAACAGAACTCGTGAACCAGTGGTTAAATGAAACTTACCCGAATTATGGGATCGCATTAACGAATCCGGATGGGGTGACCATGGTCCAGTTTGGTACGAATAATATCGTTTATGAGCCGTATTTCCCGAAACTTGTGATCACCTATTCGGATACGCCTGTTCCGCCGCCGCCAACCGACTATTCATATGGGTATGTTTATAACACCGACGAACAGAGTGTTTCGTTGAACATACCCATAAAATTCAGCAACAATGGAACCTTGCTGGGTATCACACA
Organism: Clostridiaceae bacterium; assembly: GCA_012799845.1. Classification (GTDB taxonomy): domain Bacteria; phylum Bacillota; class Clostridia; order Acetivibrionales; family DTU013; genus DTU013. The sequence goes on along the minus strand of JAAZKL010000036.1, from coordinate 2,594 downwards.
TGAGGCAGGTACAGCGCCTATCATCATTGAATCCGCAGGACTATATGCAGTCTGGTATACAGTCACGGCAAAACAAAGCAGCCAGTTTACACTTTTCAGGAATGGCAATCCAGTGCCGGGCAGCACATATGGTTCATATCGGGACGAAACTCCTTACCCAGGCATTGTAATAATATATGCTGCAGCAGGCGACCAGCTTACCCTGAGGAACTATTCCAGTGATCCTCTGGATGTAACCCTGTATAATGAAGCAGGAGGAGACGAAACCAGTGTCAGCGCATCTGTCATGATCCTCAAAATCAGTGAAGCAATAACTCCTGACCCGATACTGGATGCTGTGAACAACGCACAGGATATCACGCAAATGCGTGATGCCATCACTGATCCTGTTCTTGGACTTAACCTCGACGTATTTAACACAATGAGCACGGTAGCACAGGATATGGTGCTGGGAATTTTGCTGACAAGTAAAAGTGATTTTATGTATCAGACAGTGCAGAGCCTGCAGGGAATACTTGACAAGGCAGTGAATGAAACATCCGATCCTGGAAATATTCAACTGCAGAGCAGCCATGGATCCAGGAAACTAGCTCCTGAACAGGGATAAATAGTGTTACCAATATCTGATGTAATGTGATATATGATAATGTGCAGGCTGAATTTATAAGAGTTGGGGGACAGTTCTTCAGAATCTTGCTTGTTTTGGATTATTACCATTATATGATCCGAATTAAGCTGGAGCATTTTACCAGAGTGCAAGTATAAAAACATATATTGTCTTTTTCACTGATATGAGTTATAATTCTGTTTGCATGTCATAGCGTGCCATGTAACATAAAGTTACTGGCAGTGGGCAGCGACCGGCCAGTTGATTTAGGTCAGTTTGCAATATCCTTTAAGGCAGCAAATGCTGGTGTGGCTCAATGGCAGAGCAGCTCATTCGTAATGAGCAAGTTGGAGGTTCGATTCCTCTCACCAGCTCCATAATATCCTCAGGGCTGTAATGGTCCTGAGGATTATTTTTATGCAGAAACCAGTACAGCTTGTATGGTCAGGACGCTTTCGTTTTACAATAAGCGGGACACAACAAGTGTAAGATAATGATGAAGAACTGTTTACCGATTCACTTGTTGTGCTAACTGAACTTGAGAACTGTCCCTTAAAAGAACTGTCCCCCAATAATTATCCTTGAAGTCAGATTGTGAAATAGACTTGTGTTTGATACAATATGAGAAAGAATAGAGGTGAGCAGGATGCCGCATGTAATCGTGAGGATGTTTCCGGGCAGAAGTGAGGAAATGAAACAGAATATGGCTGATGAGATCACAAAGGCTATAGTAAAGAGCCTGAATGTGGATGAGTCATCTGTTTCGGTGGCGGTGGAGGAAGTCGAGCGGGATAAGTGGAATGAAACCGTATATAAGCCCGATATAACAGACAAGGAAAACACTCTGTATAAGAAGCCAGGCTACAAGCCATTTTGAGTTTATATTTCAGAGGAATCGGTCAGACCTGTAATTTTCGGAATGACTATAACTGATGATATGAGGTCAATGATCAAAACCCATTGTAATATTCTCTTTCGATATCGTCGTATGTGTAGCTGTAACCTGCATTCCTGATGATATCATAGGTTGTCTTGATAATCATATCATGGGTCACTCGATGCTGCTCAACAAGAAATGTCAGGTATTCGTTTGTCATGTCAAACAGTTCTTCCCAGTTCTCGATTTCTTTAAGGCCTTCCAAAGTGCTCATATAATCCCTCCAAAGAAAGACGGCATCGCTATGGAAGCCGTTTCCGCCATAACGATATTGCACATTCTGTTGCAATAAATTATAATCCACCTGTAGAATAACAGCAAGGCTATAAAAACCTGTAGAATAACAATAGCGAAGGCCATATAAAGAGGATACATGGATGAGTGTGGATTACATTTTATTCGACTGCATGGAAACACTGATTGACCTGTATAAACTGCCTGCTGCGGAAGATTACGCAATGTGGGCTTTTAAAGGCTCAGGCGTTGAATCTCTATGGCGGGACTTTGATTCTTTTTTCAGTTGCTATACCGCAGCCAGACAGGATCTTAATGCTTCTTTGCCGACTTACGCTGAATCTGAATTGAGGGGACAGTTCTTCAAAACACTGCAGCTTGATGCTCCGCAACTGGACCGGCCCGGGATGGAACATGCGGCTGACATGCTTTACAGGAACTACTGGAAAAACTATAAAGCCGGCTGTTATGTCAAAGAAGAAGTTGAAAGTGCGCTCAAATACCTGAGCGCCACTTTCAGGATGGGAGTAGTGTCAAATTTCAGGGTGATGGGCGGCATCGAAGAACTGCTGGATATGCTGGACATCAGGAAATATTTCAGCTTTGTGGTTACTTCTGTTGCAGTTGGTATAAAGAAACCTCATCACGATATCTACAATGAAGCTGTAAAATTGTCAGGTACATCTGCTGGCAGGATCGTGTTCGTTGGTGATGATTATGTAAATGACTATTTGACGCCGCTTGCTCTTGGAATGAAGGCAGTCTATTACGACAAGTATGGCCGCCATCCGGAAGCAGAGCCGAGGTTCGCTGATT
>JAAZKL010000324.1 GCA_012799845.1 Clostridiaceae bacterium | reverse complement strand
GATGACGATGGGCATTTCCGCATAGACGTCCAGTTTGCCGTTTTCGAAATTGAATTCCGGTATGTTCTCGATCACATCCACTGAAATCGCATCGATTATTTCATTCGCCATGGTGAACCAACTGATGCTTACTGATATTGCTGCTAAAAAAGAGAGCAGTATCAGATATGCGACAACCCTGCCTGTGCTTTGCCTTAAGAACAGCCTGTACTTGCTGAAGCTGGTGACGCTGTAGTAAAGGCACCGAAAAAAGCCTGTTTTTGTCCCGTTCATAAGAACCTCCAAAAAACCATTGTTATCTAAGGTATTGCACTTTAGCCACGCCTGTTATTGAGCCGGTCGGGAGCCCGATATGCATGGATGTACGGGCAGCAATGCGATAAGTGCGCCCAATAACCATACTTATTATACAATACAGGTATATATTTGCAAAATATTTATGTTGAAATATTGACAGTGTTTATATACAGCGATAAACTGTATATAAACTGTATATATAGACACATACACAGTTGAAGTTCACACACGGTCAGAATTTCTGAGAGGTGATCGTTTGTTCATAGCATTGTCGAATAATGATCCGACTCCACTGTATGAGCAGATCAAGAAGCAGATCATAGAGCAGATAATGAGCGGGGAACTGCCCCCGGGATTTTATGCTGCCGTCGATCAGGGCTCTGGCCAAAGAACTGGAGATAAGTGTGATCACGGTCAAGAAAGCGTATGAATATCTAGAGGCTGGCGGATATATTGTGACAAACCAGGGGAAGGGTTCATATGTCGCCCAGGCCGGTGCCGAATTCGTCAGGGAGTCTAAACTGAAGGAGATCCAAAGGGATTTCGAAAAAGGGATAGCCCTGTGCAGGGAGCTTGGTTTTGATGACGACGGCATCCAAAAGGTATTCAGGGACATTTTGGAGGAATTTGGCCGGATGTGACTTCACGGCCGGGCATTGCCAGGTCTATCGCAGACTTGTAAGAGGTTGATCGCAATGTCGGATGTGACCGTCCGGTCTGAGTATGGCAAGGTTGGCAGTTTGCGTGATCCGACGATTATAAAATAGCTGACAGGAGTGGTTTGAATGAGTGTAGCGCTTAATGTGGATGGACTGGTCAAGCGGTAAGATAAATTTTCACTGAAAGAGGTAAGCTTTCAGATACCAAAGGGGTACATAATGGGTTTCATCGGCAGGAACGGAGCCGGGAAGACTACCGTGATCAAGTGCATAATGGACCTGATACCCTTTGAAGCTGGTTCCATCGAGGTGCTCGGACTTGACAGCAGGAAATGCTCAGACGAGATCCGCAGGAGAGTCGGCTATGTGAGTGAAGAGCAGTATTTTTATGAAAACATGACCGCAGGCTGGTCCCTTGACTTCTTTGGCGGCTTTTATCCGAACTGGGACAGGGATTTTGGCAGGTCATTGCTGAAAAGGTTCGATATCGATCCATCCAAAAAGGTCGGCGAACTGTCCAAAGGCATGAAAGTCAAGCTGGCACTTGCGCTGGCACTGGCCCACAAGCCTGAACTCCTCATACTTGACGAGCCTACTTCCGGACTGGGTCCCGTCATCAGGAACGAACTGCTTGAACTGCTGATGGAGGTGGTGCAGGATGAGAACTGCTCTGTGTTCTTCTCTTCGCATATCACTACGGATATAGAGAAGATAGCCGATTTCGTGACGGTGATCGAAGGCGGCAGGGTAGTTATAAGCGATGAAAAGGATGCAATACCAGACGGCGTTTTCAATGGCTGCTCTGCTTACGTTGTACCGCTTTATAAATTCAACGATGTACGAGGACGAGAAAAACAATACGCTCAGATTGCTCGACTCTCTGCCGGTCAGGCGGGAGACGGTCGTCAGGGCAAGGTATCTGAGCACCGGCATCCTTGCGGCCGCACTTGCGGTAATACTTGTTGCAGCAGCGGCATTTACCATATGCACGTTCCTGGTTTATATCATTCTGATGTCGGTTTACATGCCCATCGGGTTCAAGCTGGGATATATAAAGGCCGTCAATGTCAACCGGTTCGTTATTATCGGAATATTCATATTGTTTGGAGCTGTTTCTATGCTGGTGAGCAACCTGGCCGGATGGCAGGATCACACTCAGGCAGAGAAAGTCTTGGTGCTCCTGGCTGAAACAGACCCTGCACTCATAACGGCAGTATTTGCTGTAATCACATTATTGCTGTATATTGTATCAATGAAGGTATCGGTGGTATTCTATAAAAAACGGGAATTATTTTAAGAAAAACAGGAACTGCTCCGGGAGGAAACATGTCAAAACTGCAATTGATCGCCACGACGGCGTTCGGTATAGAGTCGGTGGCAGCAAGGGAACTTAAATGGCTGGGGTATGAGGACCAGTTGGTTGAAAATGGAAGGGTCACTTTTGCCGGGGATGAGGAAGCGATATGCAGATCGAACATCTGGCTGCGCACTGCCGACCGTGTGCTTGTGAAAATGGGTGAGTTCACCGCCCTGACTTTTGACGAACTCTTTGAAGGGACAAAGGCTCTTCCGTGGGATGAGTGGCTTCCTGAAGATGCGGAATTCCCGGTGGACGGCAAATCGGTGAATTCAAAGCTTGCCAGTGTGCCGGACTGCCAGGCTATAGTGAAGAAGGCCATCGTTGAGAAAATGAAGCAGCGGTATAAGAGACAGTGGTTCGAAGAAAGCGGCCCTCTTTACAGGATCGAGGTGAGTCTGCTCAAGGACAGGGCGACTCTTACCATAGATACATCAGGTCCCGGACTCCACAAGCGTGGGTACAGGGATCTTGTCGGCGAAGCTCCGCTGAAGGAAACGCTGGCATCCGCCCTGCTGCTCATAAGCAGGTGGAAACCCGGCAGGGAGCTGATCGATCCGTTTTGCGGCTCAGGCACGATCCCGGTCGAGGCTGCGATGATGGCAGCCAATATGGCACCGGGCGCGAAGCGTAGTTTTTCTGCCGAGCGATGGCATCAGGTGCCTGCCGGACTGTGGAGCAGGGCAAGGGAAGAGGCCGCTGATAAGGTAACGCTTGATGATGAGATAAGGATCCATGGTTCCGATATCGATGACGGAGTACTCAGGCTTGCGAGGCACCATGCTGAAAAAGCTGGTGTTTCACAGCTTGTACATTTCCAGAAGAGAGACTTCAGAGAGATAAGCTCAAAACGTAAATATGGTTTCATCATTACCAATCCTCCTTATGGTGAGCGGATCGGTGAAATGCGCGAGGTAGAGCGGCTGTACAGGGATATGGGCGGTGTTTTCAGGAGGTTCGATACATGGTCCTTCTATGTGCTGACTTCCCATCCGCGCTTCGAGGCCCTGGTCAACAGGAAGGCCGACAGGAAGCGGAAGCTCTATAACGGCAGGATCCAGTGCAATTACTACCAGTTCTTCGGTCCGCCGCCGGTGAAACCGGTCTTGGAAACGGATGCTCAATAAGTCTGACTAGCCTAATACCTTCTTACCCCAATACCTTTTTTACCCGCTTAACCTACTTAACCTACTTAACCTACTTAACCTACTTGACCCGGCTTAACCTCACTTAACTCACTTGATCCGCTTAACCCTTTCTTATTCATCACCTGGATTCACTTAACACACAAAATTGAGCTTTGCCCTGAAACAGACAGCCTGCACTATCCGGTCGGGAATTAGTAAATGTTCTCTTCTCATTTTAGATCTCGATGTTTCATAAAGTGAAAGCAGTTTGGACAAATATTTCAGTTCTGTGTACAATAATTGACCGAATATAGATAAATGACCATGCATGGGCTACATAATATGAAAATTCTTTACGTTATTGCTCCGAATTCATAATTAATTTTGCTGACATGTACACATAACTGAATTATTTGTCCAACACAGGTATTATGGAAAAGGAGTTCAGCGAAATGGTAAGGCTGCTGTACGGCTGGATTTGGTACGCCTGTAGCTTGTGATACCTGTGCTTCAGCATCACTTTTCTGCTCCAAATAATGCTCAAAATGATGCCCAGGTATTTGACGTAAAAGTTGCCATATATTAATATATTGTTATATAATATATGGCAGTTTTTGCAGAACGGCAGGAAGGTTGGGAAAATGCTGATAAAAGTCACTAAATCCAGAACCTGCGGTACCGTCAGGATACCCGGTTCCAAATCCCATACTATCAGGGCGATTTTTATAGCCAGTCTCGCAGAGGGCAGATCTGTGATATCACATCCCCTCTTATCAAAAGATTCATATTCTGCAGTCAATATATGCAAAGCTTTCGGAGCTTGCTTTGAAAATACGGGCGAGAGCTTGATCGTCGACGGGTTCGGCGGTTTTCCGGCGATCCCGGAGAATGTGGCTGATGTCGGCAATTCAGGCACGACGCTTCGCTTTGCCATGATGACTGCCGGTCTGACGGAAGGCTGGACTGTCCTGACCGGCGATGGCCAGATACGCCGTAGGCCGCTTGCGCCACTGATCAGGTCGATGAAAGACCTGGGCGGGGACGCTTTTTCCACGCGCGGCAACGATATGGCACCGGTTGTGGTAAGAGGAAGGCTGAAGGGCGGCAGAACGGAATTGGACGCATTCACATCGCAGTACCTATCATCGCTGCTGATACATGCCCCGCTGCTGGAGCAGGATACTGAGATCATCGTCACAAGGCTCAACGAAAGGCCGTATGCCGAGATGACCACGTGGTGGCTCGACAGCCAGGGCATCGAATATGTCAATGAGGACTTTAAAAGAATAAAGATAAAGGGAAGGCAGGGTTACAGGGCCTTTAACACGGAAATACCCGGCGATTTCTCGTCAGCTACGTTTTTCATGGTGCTGGCTGCTGTTTCGGGAGAGGAATTCGTATTTAAGAACCTCGATATGACCGATCCGCAGGGTGACAAAATGGTACTGCGATACCTTGAAGAGATGGGCGCCGCGGTCACCTGCCGCGAGGACGGGATCGTGATCAGAGGCAATGGCCTGAAGGGTATCGAAATCGATATGAACTCAACTCCTGATGCCCTGCCGGCTATGGCTGTGGCAGGATGTTTCGCGCAGGGCGAGACACGGCTCGTCAATGTGCCGCAGGCAAGGGTGAAGGAGACCGACAGGATCCATGTGATGTGCACTGAGCTGGCAAAGATGGGCGCTGACATCGAGGAACTGCCGGATGGCCTCATCATCCGCGAAAGCAGGCTCAAAGGCTGCAGAGTGAACGGGCACGGCGACCACAGGGTGGTCATGGCGCTCACTGTCGCGGGACTGAACGCGGAAGGCGAAACGACTGTCGAAACGGCAGAGGCCGTAGATGTAACATTCCCTGAATTCCCTGAGATGATCAGCCAGTGCGGCGGAGATATTCGCCTGATCAGGGAAAGCGCAGACAAAAACGGCGGCGCAGTCGAGATGGAGTAGGTAAAACGCGGACGAAAACAGCAGAGCAGACGAATGATTGGGGAAAACGCCAGCGCAGCCAGGACAACAGGCGGAACCAACAGATAATAGGAACGAATGACCGGATCAGAACGGCATCAATAATATACTGACCAAAATATACTGACCCAAATATGCTGACCGAGGGACAGGATCGGAGGTGTTATATGCTGGGCAATACATTCGGGAGAATGTTCAGGATAACTACATGCGGAGAATCATATTCAGGAGGTTTCAGAAAACATCTGCCCGTGCCGCCTGAATTATTTGGCGGGCAGATAGTGATCGTGGACGGCGTTCCGCCGGGGCTGAAAATAACCGCGGAGGTCATAGAGGAAGAACTGGCCAAGAGGCGGCCGGGACTTTCCGAGTTCAGCACGCCCCGCAAGGAGAAGGACAGGGTTTTCATATTCTCGGGAGTAATGGAGGACGACCTTACCACAGGCGCCCCTGTAGGGATGATCATTCCCAACACCGACATCGGGGACGTGCACCTGCAGCAGCACAAGGCCAACAGGGAACTGATCAGGCCCGGACAGGCTTCCTACACATATTTTAAGAAATATGGGCGGTATTATGACTGGGCAGGCGCCGGAAGGGCGTCCGGCAGGGAAACTGCCGCCAGGGTCGCGGGCGGCGCTGTAGCAAAGCTCATCCTGGATGCCATGGGCATAGATGTTATAGCCTATATAACGGAGATCCACGGGATAAAGGCGGCCCATGTCACATATGAGACAGCGAAGGCCAATTACCGTATGAATGAGATCAACTGTCCTGACCCTGAGGCTGCCCGGAAAATGACAGAGGAACTGAAGAAAATCAAGGCTGCCGGAGATTCATGCGGCGGTGTGGTGGAGATCATTGCAAGAGGAGTGCCGGCAGGCCTGGGAGAGCCGGTGTTCGACAAGCTGAGCGCGATGATCGCCCATGCCCTGTTATCCATCGGGGGCGTAAAGGGGATAGAGTTCGGGGACGGCTTTGAACACGCAAAGATGACCGGTTCTGAATCAAATGACACACCGTACTTCGACGAGGAGTCCGGAAGGATACGTTTCAGGACGAACCGCGCCGGAGGAATGCTGGGCGGCATCTCCAACGGTGAGGACATACGGGTCAGGGTAGCCGTAAAGCCTACGCCTACTATACTTATGAGCCAGGAAACAGCTGACATCGCGAAATCGGAAAACATCACCCATGTTTTTGCTTCCAGGAGCGACCCGACGATCTGCACAAGGATATATCCCGTTTGCGAGGCAATGATGAGGATGGTCCTGGTGGACGCGATATACATGGCGGAAGGATACAGAAACGTCTTATCTGCTATCGATCCTGAGTGGGAGGGCCTATGACGCTTATTTCCAGGGAGAAAGGGCACGGAAACATTATCCTCATAGGCATGCCCGGTTCGGGCAAAAGCACGGTGGGGCCCTTGCTTGCCAAAAAGACTGGCAAGAGCTTTGCGGATACTGATGATATCATACGTAAAGCTGCCGGAAGGGAGCTCAGCGATATAGTGAGGACCGAAGGACATGTAAGGTTCCTGGAACTGCAGCAGCAGATCATCACAGCGAAGGAGTTCCGGGACCATGTGATAGCGACAGGCGGCGGCGTGGTCAGGAGCGACGGGCTTATGCAGTACTTTAAACGGATCGGGACTATCATATATCTTGACGAGGATCCTTCGACACTCGAAAAGCGGCTTGCACCCGGCAGAAGGCTTGCCAGGGCGGAAGGGCAGACATTCATGGATGTCTATGAGGAGCGAAAGCCCCTTTATATCAAATACGCGGACCGTATCATAAACTGCAGCGGCAAAACTGCAGAAGAAATAACAATGGAGATAATGAATGATGAGTGACACAATATCTGTTTTGATCGCAGATGATAATAATGAACTGTGCGATCTTCTGAGCGAAAGCATAAACAGCACCGGAGACATGCGGGTGATAGCAACTGCCGGCGACGGAAAGACTGCGGTGGAATTGATCCGGGAACTGGAGCCCGATGTGGTCCTCCTGGATATAATAATGCCAAAGCTTGATGGGCTTGGTGTGCTTGAAAGAATGGCCCACTGGGAAAATGCCAAAAGGCCGGTCATTATCGCGTCCACATCGGTAGGCAGTGAAAGCATCATAATCAGGGCCATGGAACTTGGTGCAGATTATTATATTATGAAGCCGTTCAAAGTAAGTGTTCTGATAACAAGGATAAGGCAGACCTATTCAGAGAAAGTGGCTAATAATGGTTATTTGGCCAGGACGACCGGAAGAAGGCTGCACGCCAGGGCGCAGGTCCAAAATGAGGATGCGGTGCGGCAAAGCAGTGTCGATGCCATACAGATAGTCACTGAGCTGATCAGCAGCATCGGTGTCACTCCCAACCTTGCGGGCTATAATTACCTGAGGGAAGCGGTGCTGGCCGGAATGGAACAGCCTGAGAGGCTTGCCAACGTTTCAGGGAACATATACACGATCCTCGCAGAAAAGTATAATGCAAAAGTGCGGAATATCGACAGGGCTATAAGATGTGCCCTCCTCAGCGCGCAAAAAAAGACAAAAAATGCCAATGGATTTATGCGGGAAATGCAGGAGTCGATCCTGATCAATAACGGCAAACGGCTGAATAACTCACAGGTCATTGCCTACCTGGCAAAGAAAGCGGGCAGCCGGCTTGCAGAGACCAAATCACGGATGTACCGGGGGATGTGACGCCGGACTGTCTGCCGGCGCAAACTAAAAAGCTGCCTTGTGGGCAGCTTTTCTCGATTGGTTCGCTTATTTATTGACTTTATCCTTTAAAACTTTGCCTGCTTTGAATACTGGTGCTTTTGAAGCGGGGATCTGGATCTCTTTCTTGGTCTGAGGATTTCTGCCCTTCCTTGCTGCTCTCTTTCTTACTTCAAATGTACCAAAACCAACCAGAACTACCTTGTCCCCTTTTACGAGAGCTTCCTCAACGGAACCGATGAATGCGTTGAGAGCTGCTTCGCTGTTTTTCTTGTTCAAACCTGATTTTGAGGCAATAGAGTTGATTAAATCTGTTTTGTTCATCAATACAACCTCCTAAATTTGGAATTCGACATTATTTTATAATGAAAAACGCGCAAAGTCAAGCATTTCACGATAAATTAGTAATCTGGAACTACATAATATATGTAAAAGAGACTAAATTTTTTTATTACGACATTATTCTTATTTCAGCGTCATTTTTCAACAGGCTTTTCAGCTTCCTGACAAAGCGTTCGCCTGCGTTTTTGTCATGCGATTTGCCAAGGACTATGAAATCTATATCGTTTTCATCTGCGAATTCGGCGATAGTTTCCAACACATCGTCTGATTTGAGTACAGAAAGGTTTGCCCCGACCTTTTTTGAAATGCCGAAAAGATACTCCAGAGCCTCGGACTCTTTCGAACTGTCCAGAAAGCTCATATCGTTTTTGACTACATTTATGACGAACAAATTTCCTCCGTATTCCCTGGCGAGCTCATGCGCTTTATTAATCAAACGCTCACAGGTCTTCTGCTGTGTAACGCAAACAAGTATATTCATAGAACCTCCAAAGGTATCTTTTCTGCAGTTTATTTCTCCATCTACATTATACCTTTTATTTCAGCAAAAGTCTTTTGCTGAATTGTGAATTTTGTGTTAACGAAACCCGTGCGGTCAGTTGTGCAGCCCTGGATATTGCCGATACCGGCGGTCGATATCGATGGCCGATACCTGCATCGGATGCCGGCAAATATTGCTTTGATGCTCCAACTCGTATATCATATTATCATCAGGCCGGACGGCATCGATGTATAGCCGGGCGGCGGTCAGGCCAGGTCATGTGGCGGCCAGTCTGAGTTACACGGTGATCATGCACAGTCAGGCGGTGATGAGAAAGCAATGAGAGAGATAGATGTTTCGCAGGTCACGGAAATCGTTGAAAAGCTCTGCATACAGGCAAATTATGAACTGAACAGCGATATACTGGATGCTATCGAGGAAGGCATAAAGCAGGAAGAGTCCGATACGGGGCGCCGGGTGCTCTGCCAGTTGGCCGAGAACGCCAGGATCGCTGCCCGCGAACGCACGGCTGTCTGCCAGGACACCGGGATGGCAGTGGTTTTTATTGAAATAGGGCAGGATGTCCATATAAAGGGAGGAAGCCTGACCGAAGCTATCAATGAAGGCGTCAGAAGGGGCTATGAGAAGGGCTTTTTGAGAAAATCCGTGGTTTCCGATCCTTTTGAGAGGATAAACACAGGCGACAATACTCCGGCAGTTATCCACTATGATGTGGCAGAAGGAGACCGGCTCAAAATCACCGTTGCGCCCAAGGGTTTCGGAAGCGAGAATATGAGCGGAGTCAGGATGCTGAAGCCCTCCGACGGGATAGAGGGCGTAAAGGCTTATATACTGGAAATGGTAGACAAAGCGGGTCCCAACCCATGTCCGCCTATTGTGGTCGGAGCCGGCATCGGCGGGACGATGGAGAAAGCTGCGCTGCTGGCCAAAAAGGCATTGCTGCGGCCTGTGGACAGGCGGAACGCCGATGAAAGGATCAAAAGGCTCGAAGAGGAAATGAAGGAGCTTATAAACGGGCTCGGCATCGGTCCTGCCGGACTTGGCGGCAGGCTGACCGCATTGGCCGTCAACATAGAAGTATTCCCGACCCATATTGCCGGGCTGCCGGTGGCGGTCAACATAAGCTGCCATGTCACCAGGCATGCGGAAGCCGTTATTTGATGCCATGCTCCGGTTCAGAAAGAAGCGCCGAATGGGGGGAGTACAGGTGGAAAGGACAATAAGTTTGAGAACGCCGCTGTCCAGAGATGTGGCGAGGCGGCTCAAAGCAGGCGATCACGTTGAGATCAGCGGAGTAGTCTATGCCGCAAGGGATGCCGCTCACAAACGGTTTATCGAAATGCTGGATGCGGGGAAAGAACTGCCTTTTGATATAAAGGACCAGGTAATATACTATGTGGGACCATGTCCGGCAAGACCCGGGCAGGTTATCGGATCTGCCGGACCTACCACCAGCGGGAGGATGGATGCATACGCACCGCGGCTCATAGAACTGGGACTCACTGGGATGATAGGGAAAGGCCTCAGGAGCGGCGAAGTAGTGGAAGCCATGAAAAAGCACGGCGCTGTGTATTTCGGTGCTGTGGGCGGTGCCGGAGCGCTGCTCTCGAAGTGTATCATTTCCGAAGTGATCGCCGCTTTCCCGGAATTGGGGCCTGAAGCGTTGAGGAGGCTGGAAGTGAAGGATTTCCCGGCCGTTGTCGTTATAGACAGCGAGGGAAGGGACCTGTACTCCGAGGGATGCAGAAAGTACAGGAAATAGCACGTATCGCGAAAAATT
>JAAZKL010000323.1 GCA_012799845.1 Clostridiaceae bacterium | reverse complement strand
TGGAAGGAGCCTCTATCATTGCTCATGAGAAGGAAGAAGAACTGGTGCCGGTCCTCGGAAGGGAAACAGTCGAGGAAGCCAGGTCCTTCATGAACAGCATAAGTGTTATAAAGGACGGCGTGACGGCGGCCGGATTCGGCGTCAATGCCATGCACGATGTGACCGAAGGCGGAGTGCTCGGCGCAGTGTGGGAGATGTGTGAAGCATCAGGTACCGGTGCTGAGGTTTACATGGATAAAATTCCTTTACATATCGCAACCCGTAAAATATGCGAATATTATAAAATAGATCCATACAGGCTGATATCCAGCGGCTGCATGCTGATGTCCGCTTCCGACGGAGAAGGGCTGGTAAGGAGGCTGAAACAGGAGGGCATCGACGCGGCTGTGATCGGAATGCTTAACGGTACCGGGAGGAGGCTTATGGTCAGCGCCGGCGGGAAAGAGGAAATGAGTCCGCCTGCAAGTGATGAATTGTATAGAATTTTATAACTTGACAGAATTTTGCCAAATGCTATAATAATTCTATAAAATTTTATAAAAAACGCGGATGAATCCCATGGAAAGACGCATTGTCCGACTGTGGAGGGACGCACCTCTGGAGAGACCGTCAAGGCGCCGAAGGGGCAAGTCCCGCAAAGGGATACAACTCTCAGGCAAAAGGACAGAGGATGCTCATATCATATCCATGATATTTGGGTATCAAAGGTCAAATCCGAGGGTTTGACCTTTAATTTTTTAAAAAATCAACACAGATGGAGGTATAACATGTATTATTTGATCGATGAAATACGAAAGATCGACCCGGAAGTGGCGGAAAGTATTGAAAACGAAGTGAACAGGCAGAGGAACAAGATCGAGCTGATAGCTTCGGAGAACTTTGTGGACGGAGCAGTCCTGCAGGCTCTCGGGACTCCTCTTACGAATAAATACGCCGAAGGATATCCCGGAAAGAGGTATTACGGAGGCTGCGAGCATGTGGATGTGATCGAACAGCTGGCCATCGACAGGGCAAAGGCAATATTCGGCGCCGAACATGCCAATGTACAGCCTCATTCCGGCGAGCAGGCGAATTCAGCGGTATACTTTGCAGTGCTTGAACCCGGCGATCTGATCCTGGGTATGGATCTTGCCCACGGCGGCCATCTGACCCACGGCATGAAGAAAAACATATCCGGCAGTTATTACAGGTCCGAGTTTTACGGTGTGAGACAGGACACAGGCTGTATCGACTATGATCAGCTTCACAGGAAGGCAAGAGAACTGAAACCGAAGCTCATCGTAGCCGGTGCAAGTGCATACCCCCGCATAATCGATTTTAAGGCTTTCAGTGAGATTGCGAAGGACTGCGGCGCTTACCTGATGGTCGATATGGCCCACATAGCAGGCCTCGTCGCCGCGGGGCTGCATCCCAGCCCGGTGCCGTATGCGGATTTTGTAACGACTACGACCCACAAGACCCTGAGAGGTCCGCGTGGAGGTATGATCCTCTGCAAGTCTGAATATGCTAAAAAGATCGATTCCGCCGTATTCCCCGGCATGCAGGGAGGCCCGCTCATGCATGTGATAGCTGCGAAAGCCGTCAGTTTCAAACAGGTAATGGGCGATGAGTTCAAAAAGTACCAGCGGCAGGTGCTCAGTAATGCGAAAGCCCTTGCTGAAGCTCTGGCAGACGAAGGATTCCGGCTGGTATCAGGCGGTACCGATAACCACCTGATGCTGGTCGACCTGAGCAACTTCTCTGTCACCGGGAAAAAAACCCAGCATCTGCTGGACGAGGTGGGCATCACGGTCAACAAGAACGCGATACCTTACGATACACAAAAGCCGACTGTCACGAGCGGTATAAGGATCGGTACTCCCGCTGTCACCTCAAGGGGCATGAAGGAAGAGGATATGAAGGAGATAGCAAGGCTTATAAAGCTGGTCATCACCGATTTCGACAACTCGGCGGAGCAGGTAAGGCAGAGAGTTTCGGCATTGTGCAAAAAGTATCCTCTTTATGAATGACAACAGCGTGGACGAATCGGCTGATATATGTTGAATAAAGCTCAAGGAAGGGCTAAGATAATAAGAGAACGACCTTTATCCCGGTCCTTTTGTCAACTCTGCGATGACCGGAAAACCAGGTCAGCTTGCGTTTTGCGGGCTGAAAGTCCGGAGGATGAGGCCGAACCATTTTTGCGGGGAGGATGACATGGATCGCAACAAGGAACCGCTTGCATACAGGATGTGTCCCAGGAGCATCGACGAATTCGTCGGACAGGAACACATCATCGGCAAAGGAAAGCTGCTTTACCGGATGATAAAGGCAGACAGGATATCTTCCGTGATATTCTACGGCCCGCCCGGTACGGGAAAAACATCCCTTGCAAGGGTGATCGCGGCTACGACCAAAGCCAGTTTTGAAAAACTGAACGCAGTTACCGCCGGTGTAGCAGATATAAAAAGAATAGTGGCCGACACCCGGAATCCCATGTTCAATCAGACCGGCAGGACAGTGCTCTTCATAGATGAGATACACAGGTTCAATAAAGCACAGCAGGATGCTTTGCTGCCATACGTGGAAAACGGGACCATCGTGCTTATAGGCGCAACGACAGAGAACCCGTATTTTGAAGTGAACAAGGCGCTTATCTCACGTTCAACAGTTTTTATGCTCAAGCCGCTGGAAAGCGGCGATATCGCGAAGATCATACGGATGGCCCTGGCGGACAGGGAAAGGGGACTGGGCAGTTATCCTCTCATAGTCGATGA
>JAAZKL010000322.1 GCA_012799845.1 Clostridiaceae bacterium | reverse complement strand
TCGAACCCTTCGTAGGCTTTTCCAGACCTGCCATAAGGTTGAGGAGCGTCGACTTTCCCGAGCCTGACGTGCCTAAAAGGCAGCAGAACTCGCCTCTCCTGATGTTCAGGCTGACGTCGTCGAGTGCCACCACCTTCTCATCGCCGATCCTGTAAACTTTTCTGAGATTTTTCAACTCGATTATGTATTCCGAGCTGTCATTATAATTTTTTTTGTTCTTCAAGTCACTATCATGCTCCTTTTCTGCTGTGATACGGATCACGGCTGATCAGCCGCATCCATGCATTCATGAGTCCATGCATTCATGAGTCCATGCGTCCGTGTGTCCACGCACTCATGCATTCATGGATCCACGCATTTCTGCATTTCTGCACTTCTGCATTTCTGCATATATGCCTATGCCCGCAGGCATGCATGGTAAACGCATGATGATTTGCAGTCCTGAGAAGATAGACTGCTGAGGATTGCAGAATGTTCC
Organism: Clostridiaceae bacterium; assembly: GCA_012799845.1. Taxonomy (GTDB): domain Bacteria; phylum Bacillota; class Clostridia; order Acetivibrionales; family DTU013; genus DTU013. Next base: position 7,699 of record JAAZKL010000322.1, on the reverse strand, counting down.
ATTATTTTATAATAATTTTTTTACCGGTCCCTGAACTGGATGTCGCACAGGTGCCTGTACACACCATTATACGCATAAAGTTCGGAATGGTTTCCTGATTCGATTATTTTCCCGTCTTCTATAACAAGAATGGTGTCAGCCTTTTTGACCGTCGACAACCTGTGGGCAACGACAATGATCGTTCTGTTTTCGGTGAGTTCCTGTATCGCCTGCTGTATCTTCGCCTCTGTTTCCACATCGACCGCGGCGGTGGCCTCGTCCAGTATGAGTATCGGGGCGTTGCGCAGTACGGCCCTGGCGATCGAAAGCCTTTGCTTCTGCCCGCCGGACAGCTTGAACCCTCTTTCGCCTATCACTGTGTCGTAGCCCTCCGGCATTTCCATTATGAACTCATGCGCCCTGGCAGTCTTCGCCGCCCGGATGATATCCTCCATATCGGCGTTTTTGCTGCCGTATGCAATGTTTTCCGCAACAGTTCCGTTAAAGAGGAAAATATCCTGAAGGACGATGCTGATCTGGTTCCGCAGCGACGACAAATTTATTTTCCTCAGATCCTTGCCGTCCAGCCGGATACTGCCCGAATCCGGATCGTAGAAGCGGGCGATCAGGCTAATGATCGTGGTCTTGCCCACTCCTGTAGGTCCCACAAGCGCCACCATTTTGCCGGGTTCCGCCCGGAAGCTGATATTCTGCAGCACAGGTACGTTGTCCATATAGCTGAAGCTCACATCGTCAAATACGATCTCGCCCCTGCATTCGGTTATGTCCGTGGCGTCAGGACTGTCCTTTATGTCGGGTTCCGTATCCAGGACCTCGAATACCCTGTCGGCTCCGGCTATTGCCTGCTGCAGATCTTCCGTTATCCTCGCCAGGTTGCTGATGGGCTGATAAAAGAGGTTGAGGTACAGCATGAATCCCACTATATCGGCTACCGAAAGTTTTCCGTCCAATGCCAGCAGACCTCCGAAAAGGACCACTATGACGGTCCCCATGCTGCTTATTGCTTCGACAGCCGGATGGAATACTGCGCTCAGCTTCAGGGCATGAAGTATCGCCTGCGCATAGCTGCCGGCTTTTACCCTGATACGGTCCTTTTCCCTGCGTTGCTGGTTGAAAACCTGTATCTCCTTCATGCCGGAAATGTTATCCTGCAAAGTGGCGTTGAGCTCCGCCAGGTTTCCCTGGGCGGCGCGGAAATTCGGTCTCACCTTGTCTGCAAATATCCAACTGCCGAGAAGCAGGAACGGTATCGGGACCAGCGTCAGCAGGGCAAGCTTGACATTCGTACAGAACAATACGACCGCCACGCCTATGACGACAAGGGCGTTTCCAAACAGTTCAGGCACAACGTGCGCGATGAGCATCTCGAATGTGGCCGTATCGTTGGTAGTCCTGGACATGAGCTGGCCGGTCTGCTTGTCCTGGTAGAACCTCAGCGACAGCTTCTGGAGATGGTCATATACCTTGACCCTCATGTCGGCAACAAGGTTCCAGGCGGCTTTGTGGCTCAGGTAACTGTTCAGGAACCTGAACAGTATCCTCAGCAGGTACGTTGCCGCCAATGCAATGGCTATCGTCCTGACATCACCCAGCGAATCTTCGGTCAGTCCGACTGTGAGTATATCGATAAGCCATGTAATAAGCCTCGGGCCGATAAGGTTGAGTAAGGTGATGGCGACAATGCTTGCAGCAGAGATCACCAGCAGATGCCAGTATGGTTTGGCGTATTTAACGAGCCTGATTATGTTTTTCATCTATATCTCTCCGGCTTATGTATGTTGGTATATTAGCATAGCATTTTCATTTTAATATAGTGTTTGATATTGTGTTTTAATATAGTATTTTTAACATAGTATTTCATCATATGAACGATGAAAATTTTACATAATGTATGCTGTAAACATGCTATAAACGTGTTATATACATGCTATAAACTATTATATACGCTTCAGGCAAATAAGTTAAGACATGCGCGCAAAAGAAAAAGGAGGCGCCAGCAGTTATTGCCACGCCGTCCTTTCAGTCTTGCATGTTTGTTCCGGTTTTACAACGGTTCGGAGCCTATTACGCCATGGCCTGATACGGATCATACCATGATCCTAAGCCGGTTTTGCAATGGTTCTGCGCGTGTCATACCATGGTCCGATACCGGTTATGCTGTGGTCCTGCGCCTGCTTTACCATGGTTCGATGCCGGCATTCCGTGTCCTGTCAAGATCTTCTGCTATTCCTTTATCGGGTTCTCACAGGCGTAATAGCCCAGAAAATCCAAATCATTGTCAAGAAGCAGCAATATGGTATATTTCTTGTTTCCACCATCAAACCGGTAGTATTCTCCTGACCTGCCAGTGAACGCAAAGCCGTCCAGCTTGTGTTCCTTATAGTACGCTGCCGTATCCAGGACTGTATACTCGGGCAGAATGTCGTCCAGTATCGGGCATATCCTGAACGTTTTCGGCAGCCTGGCGGGCAGCTTTGACGCATCGATCGTTATAGTATGGGTTTTCTTTACCGGATCAGTTGTGACCGTGATACCTTCGCCGTCCTTCAGCTTAAAATCGCTGAGAGCGAATGTCCTGGCCGCCGGATCCGAGACCGGGCCATCCAGGAGCGAGTTTGACGCCTTAGCCTGAACAGTGGCTTTATATGATCCTGGATTGATCCCGATGGTCTTGATAAAATCATAAGAGTTGCTGCCTTCGGTTACTGTAATGGTCCGCACCAGGGTTTCATCTTTATAGAGATTCACCTCATATTTTGTGGCGTGTTCGACCGGAAGCCAGCTGATCTTCGTGTTTTCCCACGTGGGAGCCGCAACCTTTGCAAGTTCCTTTTTCTGGTAAGCGTTATAGATCAGGACAGCCAGATCCCCTCTTGTTATATACCTGCCGGGATCGAAATACAGCTTGCCTTTGGAATACCTCAGGTCTGTCAGTTCGTTGGCTATGCCTATGGCCACAAATTTCTTGGCAGACTCATTTACCTTGCCCGAATCCTCTATCATATCCTTTAGCGACACATCGGCCTCTGTTTTTATGCCGGGAACATTGCCCGAGTCATATCCGAACGCCCTGACTACCGCCATCAGCGCCTCTTCCCTTGTCAGATACCTGTATGGCCTGAAATATGTTCCCTGGCTGTTCTTATAAGTAATGAAATAACTCTTGACTGTTTCGACCTGCCTGTAAAACGGGTCGTCTCTCAATACATCCTGAAAAGACGGTTTGACCGGATTCAGGAGCTTTCCGGCATTGCCGCCGATCCTTTGGATGATGCCCGCAATGATGTCTGCAAATTCGCCGCGTGTCACATATCCCGTCGGGAAAAACGCCCCTGGATTTCCCATGTAACCATGGTCGACCACCCATTGGACAGGTGCATATGCTTCATCTTCAGGCTCGATATCTGTAATGGCAAGTTCCTGGGCAAACACAGGCATCCCTCCGGAAATAAGGGTCAGTAAAACAGCCAACAGCGCCGCAGTAATGATTTTCACACGTTTCATGGATCACAGCCTCCTAAAATTTAATGATTACATGTGTAATCTTATTCAATAGATTACACATGTAATCATTATTTGTCAATATGATATTTAATTATTTTTCCAGCAATTGATAAAGGTAGTATCCTAAATAATCCCAGTCAGTATCATAAAGAAATATCAACGCGTATGGATGATCGCTTTCCCTGAAGCGATAGTATTTGCGTGTTTCTCCCTAGTATCGTTACTATTATGCTGACAACCGACGCCTTTCTGCTCCTCTCACCGAACCTTGAAATCATCGAAATCCTGTCGGCTATTTGCGATCTGCTTTCGGCCAGCCCGGCTATGCCCGCATAGCCGACTCCGGATGAAATCAGTTCGGCCATGTCAAGGATCGTGTGTCCGTACATTCTCGCCCCATTCCTGTCGAGACGCGCGAGGACGGTTTCATCACACGCAAGCTCCCTGTCCGCCCGCATCCTGTGGAATGCCAGCCACACGAACGGATTGAACCAATAGATGATTTCAAGCAGGTAAAAAAACCAGTTCAGTAATATATCTTTCCTTTTGAGATGTGCCAGTTCATGCAGGATCACATACTTCAGCTTTTTCTGATCCAGGCTGGCCAGTATCTTCTCAGGCATCAGGAGCCAGGGGCGGGTCACTCCGAATACCGCAGGGATTCCGATCCCCGAAGTCTTTATGATCGATACGCTGACGCTGACTCCCATCCTCTCCTTGCAGTTTTCCAGCAGTTCAATAATGCCCTGCTCGGTGAAAGTCTTGCCGTCCTTTACCTTTGACCAGAAGCAGATATTATAGATGACGGAATAAAGGACCATAACAGCTGCTCCTGCCATCCACACAAGGAATATAAGCATGTGATCGATATCAGGCCCATCTGTCGATATGTATGGAACGACCAGCCTCATGACCAGGACGAACCAGATGTAGTAATGCCAGCCGGCATTCACCCGGTTCCCGAACGCTCTTTTTGCGGCAAGTATCAAAAGATCAGTATGCTTGCCGTTATTGACGCGTTGATCAGGTGATTAACGAACACGGTAATAATCATTTGCCTGCCTCATTCCTTCTTCTCATCTGCCTGCTCTGCTCCTTCTTCTCTTCTCGTCTGTCTGCCTCATTCCTTCTTCTCGTCAAGGAGTTTCCTGAGCTCATCTATCTGCTGCTTCGACATCCTGCTGTTTTGAATGAAGTTTGCAATGGCCATGTTCGTCTGCCCGCCGAATACCCTGTCGAGAAAGGATTGGCTCTCAGCCCTGATGCATTGCTCCTCCGTTACCAGCGGATAGTAAATATATGTCCTGTTCTCCTCCCTGTACCCGATCGCCTTTTTCTTCAGCAGTCTGCTGAGCAGGGACTTGACTGTTTTCGGCTTCCATTCCGTGCTCTCCGCCAGTTCCTCGATGATCCGGCTTGCCGGGCATTCGCCCAGATTCCATATCACTTTCATTACCAGCCATTCAGTGTTTGATATTCCCGGTACGTTTTTCATAAGCTCACACTCCGTGGTTCATCGATTACTTGCGTAATCTGTTTACAGTTTATTTCATCGACACTGATAAGTCAAGCACTGTACATGTTGCCTGGGTTTTTCCAACATAAAAAAATAAGGTGAAAATTTTTCACCCTATTTTTGGAGAATTTGAGATTTATGCAACATCTGAAATACGTCTCACAGCCCGGAACCCGTCAGCCGCATTTGCTGAATCCGCAATGTTTGCATATCACACAGCCGCCTTCGTGTTCTACCGGATTGCCGCATTCGGGACAGTTGGTCATGTGAAGAGTATCGCTGAGGCTGTATTCGCGGCTGCCTGCATCCAGCCCGGATTCGTTCAGATGCCTTTCGTCATACTCCGGGGAGTTGCCGGTCGGCCTCGGAACATGGTCGATCCTGCCGGTGTCAGACATGGACTTTTTCACCACGTCTTTTATTATCTCCGTATCGCCGCTGCCGCAGCCGTTCTCCTTTCCGTTGCCATTACCGTTCTGGAGCTTCAGCACCTTTTCTATCAGCCGGCCTATTGCATCGGGGCAGGACAGGCACCTGAGATCCTTCTGCCTTATGGTCGACGGACACCTGATGCCCTTGAGCTGCTCAACTATGGATTTCGCATCTATACCGGACCTCAGCGCGACGGACACCAGCCTTGCCGTAGCTTCAGACTGCGACGGACAGCCGCCTGCACGCCCGGTATTGGTGAATACTTCGCAAATACCCTGTTCGTCATAGTTAACGGTTATATAGAGGTTCCCGCAGCCGATCTTCACCTTTTCGGTGAATCCCGTAGTGATATCGGGACGCGGTCTCGGCGCGACCACTGAAATCGCTTGCTGTGTCATGGCTTCAGCATTCGCCTCAGGAGCCGATGCTCCTGGTTTGGAGGATTCTTTCCCCTTGACCTGGCCGATGTTCAGTACCTGCATCTCACGGCTGCCGTCCCTGTAAATGGTCACGCCCTTGCAGTATGTCCTGTATGCGAGTTCGAACACCGTCCTGACATCGTCACGGGTCGCATCGTGGCAGAGGTTGACCGTCTTTGACACGGCGTTGTCCGTGTACTTCTGGAACGATGCCTGCATCCTTACATGCCATTCGGGAGATATATCGTGGGCTGTGACGAACACTTCCCTTATTGAGGCCGGGATCTCATCAAATTCGTGGATAGAGCCTTTCTTTGCTATCTGTCTCATAAGGTCGTCAGAATAGAAGCCTTCATCCTCCGCAATTTTCCTGAAGACCGGATTGACCTCGATCAGTTCGGTATTGTCCATTACGTTTCTGATATACGAGATCGCAAACAGGGGTTCGACCCCGCTGGAGCATCCGGCGATTATACTAAGTGTCCCTGTGGGGGCGATGGTCGTGGTCGTAGCGTTGCGCACCATGACACCGAGATCCTTGTAGATGCTCTTGTCGAACATCGGGAATACGCCCTTTTTCTCCGCCAGTTCGACGGACATTTTGCGGGATTCGTCCTGGATGAAGTGCATGACCTTCTCTGCCAGGTCGATCGCTTTTTGCGAATTGTACGGTATGCCGAGCTCACAGAGCATATCTGCCCAGCCCATGACACCCAGGCCGATCTTCCTGGTCCCCCTTGTCATATTGTCTATCTGCGGCAGAGGATAGCGGTTCACATCTATGACGTTGTCAAGGAAATGTACGGCTTTCCTGACCGTGTTCCTGAGCTTGTCAAAATCGACTTCGGCCTCGCCGCCGCTCTTTTTCACCATAAGGCTCAGGTTTATGGAACCGAGGTTGCACGCTTCATAAGGAAGTAACGGCTGCTCGCCGCACGGGTTGGTGCTTTCTATCTCGCCCAGTTCGGGAGTCACATTGTCCTTGTTGATCCTGTCGAGGAATATGATGCCGGGCTCGCCGTTGTTACACGCATTATCAATGATCATGTCGAATATTTCTCTCGCATTTTCCCTGCCGACAGGCTTTTTGGTCCTGGGATCTATAAGATCATATTCCAGTCCCTGTTCTGCCGCTATCATGAACTCTTCCGTCAGCGCAACGCTTATGTTGAAATTGGTGATGTCCTTGTTGTCCTGCTTACAGGTAATGAATTCGCGTATGTCCGGGTGGTCCACCCTGAGGATGCCCATGTTTGCTCCTCTCCTGGTACCTCCCTGCTTCACCGCTTCCGTTGCCGCGTTGAACACCCTCATGAAGCTGATGGGGCCGCTGGCAACGCCGCCAGTGGAATTGACCGTCGCGCCTTTGGGTCTCAGCTTGGAAAAGCTGAATCCTGTGCCGCCTCCGCTCTTATGTATCAGCGCCGCATTCTTGATCGAATCAAAAATGCCCTCCATCGTATCTTCGATGGGCAGCACGAAGCAGGCGCTCAACTGTCCAAGAGGCCTTCCCGCATTCATTAGCGTGGGCGAATTTGGCAGGAACTCCAAATTTGCCATCATCTCAAAAAATTGTTTTTCGATCTTTTTCAATTCCGAGGAAGATACATAAGGCTTGTCTGCCGCCGCTATCGCTTTGGCTACTCGTTTGAACATCCCTTCGGGGTCTTCAAGAGGTTTACCAGTTTCGTCCTTCGCGAGGTATCGTTTCTCAAGGACCTTGATGGCATTCTCAGATAAATTCATGGCTCGGCCTCCTTGAACGTAACACAATATTTAGTGTAGGTGTATTTTTCCTGGCACTGTATATTGTATCACTTTTGCAATT
>JAAZKL010000035.1 GCA_012799845.1 Clostridiaceae bacterium | reverse complement strand
TTACATCGGCTATGCCACACCCAACGTTGAGACCATGAAACTGCTCGATCCGGAAATCATCACAAATTCCAGCGCATATCCGGATATGAGCGAGTTGGCTAACTGTGAGATATTCGAATATCCGGGAGATGAGATCAACAGGATATACAACCGTATCTGGACCGAGGTGAAAGCGGGTTGACCGTACGCCCGGGAAAGTGAAAACGGGGTGACCGTACGCCCGGGAAGGTGAAAACCGGGTGACCGTATCGCCCGGAAATAACGGCGAAAGCGATCAGGGCCGAGAAACCGGAAGATGCCGTAATATAAGCCGTTACGGAGATAATAACAGCAAAGGGCAGAATTATGTACTTCTCTTTTCGCAAATAAAGAAGTATAATGGAGTTAGGATATATCAGGGCATGTATGAAGAAATATGCCGGTTTTATCGGAGTTGCTATGAAGATTGAAAGAATAGGCGATAATATCATTAGAGTGACAATAACATATAACGATCTCGAAGAGAGGAATGTGGACCTGAATGCGCTGAATTACAACTCGCCGGCGGCCCAGGAGTTTTTCTGGGACCTTATGGAGCAGGCGGAGGAACAACTGGGCTTTAATCTTACTGATTCTCAGTTGATCATAGAGCCAGTTCCCGATTCGGATGAAGGATTTGTCATCAACATCACGAGGGTCGACGAAGACGGCGAGTTTGAATCCATACACAAATATATCAGGAACAGGATGAAAAAAAGCGATCTGCGTCTCAAGAAGAAAAGCAGGCGCATTTCATCCCCGCTTCTGATATATTCCTTCAGGTCGCTGGACGACATATGCGAGCTCGCAGACAAACTGGATCTGCATTACAGCGGTGAAAGCTCGCTGTACAGGTGCAGGGATCTGTATTATCTCACGCTTTCAAAAAGCGGCCTTCTTTCCCCCAGCCTGAAGATGTTCGAATTGATGCTGGCCGAATACGGCACTAAAATAACAAACATCAACTTCATGGAAGGCTATCTGAGTGAACACGGAGAGAAGATAATTGAAAGCAATGCGCTTGAAGTCCTGAGAAAGTTCTATTAACAGCAGAAAACCAGGCAGATGATCACTTGCCTGGTTTTTCAGTATCGCCGTCTTCATCCGGCGCCGCTGTTTCGGGGGCGATCTGTACGATGGACGATTCAGCCTCGTATGTATCAGTGCTGATCAGTTCATTGTTTCTGTACACCCTGACAGTGATCCCCTCCCTGCCGGGATCCAGGACCACTTTTTCACCTGGCGCCAGATCCCTGTTTTCCACATAGTAGACAGGTGGCGCAGACTTCTGGACGGTTTGCGTCCTGATTACACTTTTCTCCAGTTTATCGTCACGGTTGCCGGCAATCGCTACCGTTACCACACTTCCCTGCTTTACCGCATAGATCGCAACAGTATTCTTAAAAGGATTTTTAAACCTGAGATCGTAAGCATCATCGGCAACCATCGCGTCCAGCCCCGGCTCGATGTAATCCACCGTCAGATTGTGCGGAAGCCTTGTAATATTCTCCACCGGCATCCCCGCGTTGAGGAGCGCCGCATACATCGTTGAGGCCACCTGGCAGAAGCCTTCGTCAATGAATACATCAGGGGCATTGGAGCGTATAGTCTCAACGAACGAGAACTCCCCGTCGCCGGCGGCGTTCGCCTTCGGGGACAGCGTGATCCCGTTGATCCATTCCACGGCATTCTCTATGCTGTCTTCCAGCGCAGGGTCCTTTATGCTTGTCGAATACTCTCCAAGTACGACCTGTATCCCGTCAAAATCTTTCATTGTAATGTCTGCATAGACAGTGTCCAGGGCATTTCTCGCCCTCAGGTCGATCTCGGCGAACGGATCGGAAGAAAGCTGCCTGCGGATGAGCTCTGAAGCTTTATTGACATTCAGTGATACCCCCGGGGTGTCGGGGACTTTTTCGACCAGTCCGTCCTTATAGTAGATCCCGGCATCGGACGGGGATTTGTATATGATTTCGGACAGTTCGATCAGCTTCATTCTCAGTTTGCTGTCATTGAATTTTATCACAGGAGGCAAAACTGTCGTCTGATTCCCGAAATACGTACTGATAAGACGTGGTATATCCTCAACGCCCTCTATGGACATGAGTTGCTTTAATGTGGCTTCTCCGTCAACAACCGCTTCGATGCTGGAAAAAGGTATTTCATAAACCTGGTTGTCGTCTGCCTTCAGGAGGATATGCTGTGTCCCGAATTTTGCTCCGTAATGCGCTTCTATGGCTTCGACAGCTTCCTCATATCCCTTGGTTCCGATATCCAGTCCGCCTGCATATACATTAACCGGGATCTCCCTGCCGGAGGCATCGAACAAAACAGCAATACCGACTACCATTGCCAGCAGGCTTTGCGCAAGTATTAGCGAAAAAATCAGCAGCTTGTTACCGGTTTTTTTCACAAGAAACACTCCGTTGCCTTTTCTTTTGTTATCCGGGAACCCCGGATATTATAAAAAAGTATAAAGCACTCAGTACTT
>JAAZKL010000006.1 GCA_012799845.1 Clostridiaceae bacterium | reverse complement strand
CTTTGAGGGTTTGAGGATCCTGAAGGCGGCGTCGACGATATTGACTACTTCGTCAAGGTAATTCTTCTTTGCGAAGTTATCTGTGTCATACAGTTCCACGGGAATGATGTCAAAATAGTACTCATTGGTTTCAGGCCTGTATATGCCGATACAGGTCCCTCCAACGAAGCTTCCGCTTCCGGAGTCGTCGATCTGGATCATGCTGCCTCCAATTCAAAATATGTATGAACACATAAATGCAAAGCATTGTATAAACACTATGATTGTCACAACTGCTGAAAAAAATGCGGCAATGTTGATTTTTACAGTGCCGGAATGTAATATTAAATTGATATGTCAGTTTTTCAAAAAAAGTGAAATTTTTTCCCGGAGGATCTATGGATAGCAAAAGTTTCGACCTGATAAACAGGATAAACGGCATTAAAAAACCGAGCAAAGGGCAGAAGCTGATCGTCGATTACATAACGAACCACTATGACAAGGCGGCGTTCATGACCGCTGCGAAGCTGGGAGAGGCTGTAGGCGTCAGTGAATCGACCGTGGTCAGATTTGCACTGGAACTGGGATACGAAGGCTATCCCAAAATGCAGAAGGTCCTTCAGGAGATGGTCAAGAACAAGCTGACGGCCATCCAGAGAATGGAGATATCTTCGAGCAGGATCGACGAGTACAACATACTGAAGAGCGTACTGCAGTCTGACATGGAAAAAATAAAGATCACCATGGAGGAGATAGACTACGAAGCGTTCAACGCCACGGTGGAATGCATACTTAACGCCAGGTGCGTATATATCCTCGGGGTAAGGAGCTCGGCTCCGCTCGCCTATTTCTTCGGGTTCTACCTCAACCTGATACTCGACAATGTGAGGCTCGTGCACACAAACAGTGTAAGCGAGATGTTCGAACAAATAATAAGGGCGTCAAACGGGGATGCTGTCGTCGGGATAAGCTTCCCGAGATACTCGAAAAGGACGGCCAAGGCAATGGAATTCGTAAAAAAGCAGGGTGCTGCGGTGATAGCGATCACAGACAGCACAGAATCTCCGGTTGCGGGCAATGCCGACCACTGCATCTGTGCGCGGAGCGATATGGCTTCCTTCGCAGATTCGCTGGTGGCGCCGCTGAGCGTGATCAATGCTCTTATCGTCGCCATTGGCATGAGAAAAAAGAAAAGCCTTTATGAGGCCTTCGAGAAACTCGAAAAAATTTGGGACGAGTACCAGGTATACGAGAAATATGACATGGATGAACCAAACGGGAAGGTGGACTTTTGAGCAGAAGAACGATCGTAATTGGAGCCGGCGCAGCGGGACTCATGGCTGCAGGCAGGGCGGCTGAACGCGGATTTGAGGTCATCCTGCTCGAGAAGAACGACAGGCCGGGCAAAAAGCTGAGGATCTCGGGTAAGGGACGCTGCAACATTACAAATAATACGGATATAGACGGGCTGATACAGAACATTCCCGGAAACGGGAGTTTTTTATATTCTTCCTTCTACACATTCTCAAACGAGGATATCATGCAGTTCTTCCGGGATGAGGGACTGGAACTGAAAGTCGAAAGAGGAGGAAGAGTTTTTCCTGTTTCAGATGATGCAAATGACGTGGTATCGGCGCTGGTCAGGCGTGCCGCGAGGTCCGGCGCAGTTATAAGATACCGGTCGCCCGTCACTTCCATAGAAGTGTCGGACGGCGCCGTGAAAGGCGTTGCGCTGAAAAACTCCGAAACCATCGAATGTGATTCGGTAGTGCTCGCCACAGGGGGAGTATCATATCCGGGCACAGGCTCCACCGGCGACGGCTATAAAATGGCGCAAAAACTCGGTCATACCATAGCACCGTTGAAGCCTTCCCTCGTGCCGCTGGTCTCCACGGAAAAGTGGGTCAAAGACCTTCAGGGCCTCACACTGAAAAACATAGCGATCACGATTTACGACCGGAACAGAAAGAAAGTCTACACCGATTTCGGCGAAATGCTCTTTACCCATTTCGGCGTGTCAGGCCCCGTCATACTCAGTGCCAGCAGGCACATTATACAGTATGGATACAGGGACGTTTTTCTGTCGATAGATCTAAAGCCCGCCCTCAGCCCTGAAATACTGGACAGCAGGATACAGAGGGATTTTGAGAAATACTCGAGGAAGCAGTTCAAAAACAGCCTTGATGACCTTCTGCCCCAGAAAATGATCCCTGTGATCGTCGATTTATCAGGGATATCGGCAGATAAGCCAGTGAACCAGGTAACAAAGACTGAAAGGAGGACCCTGGTATCGCTGCTCAAGGGACTAACGCTGGAAATAAGCGGTTCACGGCCAATCAGCGAAGCGATAGTAACAGCCGGAGGCATCTGCACGGATGAGATCGATCCGGCCACCATGGAATCCAAACTGATAAAAGGGCTGTTTTTCGCAGGTGAAATTATGGACGTGGACGGATATACCGGCGGGTTCAACCTTACAATTGCATTTTCAACGGGATATGTTGCCGGGATGTATTGCTGAAAAATTTCAATTGTAAGG
>JAAZKL010000321.1 GCA_012799845.1 Clostridiaceae bacterium | reverse complement strand
TATCTTGGGATGAACAGCGTTCCAGTCCTGATCCATTGAATCGGGATCCACAAGGCCTCTCTGCTGTGCATCAAAGAGGAATTTAAGCATCTTGCGGTATGTTCCGTTCTTGTCTGTCAGCTTATAGCATGTTCCGTCGGGCCTCAGCACAACAGATTCCTTGATCTTCTCTCCGTACCATGTTGTGAGCTGAACGACGTTTGCAATACCCATCATGTTGTCGCCGCCGTCCCAGTCAGGCCACAGGGTCATTGCATATGCCGGTTCACCGTCATCATTTGTCGGATGGACCCTCTGTATCTCTGCAAGTGCATCCAGAAGTCCGTCAAGATCCTTGATCTCGGGAGCTCCTATTGCCTGGTACAGATCCCAGCGGAGCTGCGGGCTCGAGTAGATGACATCCTGGGAATATGCTGTCGGAGATGTATTGGTCATCTGGCAGGGTATACCGAATATCTTCCCTGCATCATTTCCAGGAATACTCTTGTTGTAAGTATCGATCTGATCCATATACTCCATGAGATTGGGCCAGTTCTTGATCTCGCCGGTGATATCCTTGATCAGTCCGTTCTGCACGCAATCTGCAAAGATAGGACCTTCAAGTATGACGATGTCACCGAGATTACCTGAACTGATACGGGTCTGGTACAGCGCATCGCCTGCCACCTGGGGCGCCAGTACGTTGAGCTTGATGTTGAACTTGTCCTTCAGGAGTTTGCCGAACCAGCCAGACTGTTCTCCATGATAATTTGCCGCCACGTTGTAGTTGTCAATGGTGATCTCCTTATCATGAGAAATTTCCCTGGTTCCGCCAGTACTTGCCCCTCCGGTGCTATCACCGCCAGACGTTGACCCGCCCGTGGACGATGTTTTGTCCGTTCCGGGGTCTTTGCTTGTGGTGTCTCCACATCCTGTCAGCGCCAGAGTCGTGATAAGACAGATCACAAGCAGGATTGACAGTAACCTTTTCATAATTGGAACCTCCCCTTTAAAATAGTCTATGATCAAACAATGAGGCAAGCCCCATTGCTGATGTCTATCCCTTTACAGCCCCTATCATGATGCCTTTTACGAAGAATCTCTGGAAAAATGGATATACCAGGATAATCGGTGTCACGACGATGATCGTGACGGTCATTCGTATCGAGGTCGCTGTCTGTGCTTTTGCCAGGCTCGCGGCAATGTCTATTGTGCCCGAAGCATTGTTTATCAGGCCTCTGAGAGAGTTCGCCTGGTTGATATACTGGTACAGCACGAACTGCAGCGTATCCAGCTTGCTGTCCGTCATCAGAAGCAGTGTATCCTGGAATGAGTTCCACTGGGCAACAGCCGCGAAAATAGCGATCGTCGCAAGGATCGGCTTGATAACAGGCAGCATTACCTTGTAGAATATGGTCAGCGTTCCCGCGCCGTCTATCTCGGCTGCCTCCTGCAATTCCTTCGGGGTCGACTCGACGAATGTTTTGCACAGCACGACATAGAAAGGCTGTACGACTACCGGCCATATATATCCCCAGAAGTTGTTCGTCAGTTTCAGGTTCATCATGGTGATAAACCACGGGATGATACCGGCGTTGAAATACATGGTGACCACTACGAAACTGTACCAGAATTTCCTGCCCCACAGTGTTTCCCTTGTGAACATGTACCCCAGGAAAGCCGAGAACAGGACCGTAAGCGCTGTTCCGACAACAGTCCTTGCTACCGATACTTTCAGGGCGTCGAACAGGGTCGGGATCTTCAGCACGTTGACATAGTTGGTGAAATGAATCTCCAGCGGCCAGAACAACACTTTTCCTCTTTCACTGAGGTTGTTGGCGCTGATCGAGTTGATTAATATATAATAGAACGGATAAACACAAACGAATGCAAATATCGAATATACTAAATATGTAAAGAAGCTGATGATCCTGTCGCCTATACTCACCTGCATTTTACGTTTTGGCGTTTTTTCCCTTGAGCCACTCATTTCCAATCCTCCCATCTCAATGAACCGGCCACCGGTCTTTCCTGTCCCGATATATCAGATGAATCCATGGCCTCTCACAAGTTTAGATACCCCGTTCGTGACGCACAGCAGCACGACACTGACCAGGCTCTTGAACATACTGACCGCAACGGACAGTGAATAGCCTCCGCTGCCCATGGCCAGGTTGTATACGTACAGGTCCAGCACCTGGATATATTCCTTGTTGAATGCGTTCTGAAATACGTAAAACTGTTCGAATCCATTGGAGAGGAAATTCGCGAGGTTCAGCATGACTATCACGAAATAGGTCGGCAGTAGGCTCGGGATCGTTATGTGCCATATGATCTTCATCCTGGAAGCCCCGTCCACCTTTGCCGCCGTGATCAGTTCCTCGTCGATGCCGGCGATGGCCGCAATGTACATGATCGCCGCCCACCCGGCATTCTTCCAGGTCAGCCAGAGCCACATCTTAAACCATATATGGTCGGATGACGCAAGGAATATCTTCGGCTCCTCGAGCAGCCCCAGGCTCATTGCAATAGTGTTGACGGCACCTGTGCTGCTGAACACCGAATATGCGATCGAATACACGAGGACCCAACTAATGAAGTTTGGCAGCGTCGTAACTGTCTGTACGAACTTTTTGAACTTGGTGCATTTGATTTCATTGAGGAATATCGCGAATACCATCGGGAACCACGAGAACGCCAGGCTTATGCCGCTTATGGCGAATGTGTTCCTCAATACTGAAAGGAGCTGATCTATCCTGACTTTATTCGACACCATCGTCTGGAACCATTTGAATCCGACAAACCTGTCCCAGGTCAGAGGAAACGGCGGTTTGTAATCAAAGAATGCATAGAACCATCCGTACAAAGGATAATATGCGAAGATCGCCACTAAAGCCAGGAAAGGTAAGATGTAAAGAAATTCGCGCAGAGATCTGACCTTTCTTTTATTCTCCAACAACTTCATCTGCACAGCCCCCTTGGAATTCTGCTTTTTTATAAATCTCTGCTGTCTTGTCGTGGAATGTTGTTTTTGGTAAATCGTTTTACCACACATTTATTATACTAGTTAATGTATATGAGTGTCAATGCATTTTAATTTTTTGATGGAAAAGATTATCCAAGCATTATCCGAAACTCAGTGAAGGTTATAATGAAGGCTTCAATGAAGGCTATACGGAGGCCTTCTGCCAATGATGAACATTCTCCGAAGTACGAATATTGCCCGCTGACTGTGCAGCGGGCGTATGTGGTGCCGGAAAGCAGCAGGTGCATATCGCATCAGCATGTTACGTGCGTATGTCGTGTCAGCCAGCGATAGGCGTATATCGCATCAGAAAGCAGTTGGTCATTTCGCATCAGCATGTTACAGCGTATGTCGTGTCCGCCAGCGATAGCCGTATGTCGCATCAGAAAGCAGCTGGTATATTTCACATCCGCATGTTACATGCGTACGTCGTGTCCGCCAGCGATAGCCGTATGTCGCATCAGAAAGCAGCTGGTATATTTCACATCCGCATGCGATAGGCTTATAAGTGAAAAACGGAAAGCCGGCAGAAGCAGTGATGCCTGTGCTTCTTCAGCCTTTTACGACCAGCCTTGTGGATACTCTCCTGAACCTGGGATCCAGATCCTTATCTTCCGTGAGGTCGAGAACGGGATATCCGTCTATATCGAAATGCACCCTGCGGATGCCGGAACTCCTTGGGCCGTCTACACCCGGCCTTGCATGGTATGCGCTCCAGATGATCCCGTTGTCATCGACAACATATGAGTTGTGCCCGGGTCCGTATTCCCCCGGTACGCTCCTGCTGGTCAGCAGAGGATAATTCTGTTTTGTCCAGCTTTTGGGGTCGAGCAGATCCGATCCATGCTCTGCAGTGAGCAGTCCAATGACATAAGTCGCATCGACCAGTGCGCTTGCGAAAGTCAGGAATATTTTTTTGTCCGTGATCAGCGCGTATGGTCCCTCATCCACAAACACATGGTTATTTGCCCATCCGTAGTCGGGTTTTGATATGACCACCGGATCGGTTTCAAGCTTCCATGGCTCATCGCGGTTCAGCCTTGCAATGTACAGCCAGGCGCCTGTGTCCACAGGAATGAACTGCCTCTGGGACCATACGGCATAGTATACATTGTTCTGCCTGATAACAGTCATGTCCAGGGAAATTTCCTTTCCTGCCTCACACAGGTATGATCCGTCTTTCCTGAGGATCCTCTGCGGGGCCGACCAATCTTCTCTGTTTGCAGGATTCCCGCCCTTTCTCAGTTTCATCAGGTGTGACTCTTCATAGTAGAATCCGTCTGAACAGGCTCCGTGGAATATGTACAGGTCTCCCTCTATCACGTGGAACTCGGGAGCCCAGAGCAGCCCTTTCACATGCGGATATGTATCGGAATCGAGCAGCAGGATCTCTTCCGCATCGACAAGCCCGGGAATGGAATCCGCTTCCCTTATATACAGCGTATGGTTGCCGTCAGCATCGTTGGTGGCTATAAAATAATACCTGCCATTCCACTTCGTTATGCATGGATCGGCCCGGTTGACTGCGATCGGGAACTCAAAGTGGTCCTGGCAGACCGTTCCTCTGATCTGGTATGAGCCCGGCCTGTTCCAGTTCACACCGCCGGTATGCCAGTCAACGACCTTCTCCGAGACAGTCCCGTCGCTGTATATTGCCCTGGCTTTAACGCGGTCCAGCTCATCCCGGGATGATGCCACTATTTCATCCGGCACTTCCACGCGGATATTAACAGGGGTCGTAAGCTTATGTTTCAGCCTGGTACCAATATGCGCCGGCACCTTGAGGATATTGCGGGGTATAATTCCTTCTATGTCAGCCCGGATACCGTTTATGGCGGTTTGTGCATCCTGAACTTCGGCGCCGGTAACTTGAACTGCGGCATCCTGAATGGCGTTTCCGGCACTCTGAACTGCGGCATCCCAAATGGCGTTTCCCGTATTCTGAACTGCGGCATCCCGAATGGCGTTTCCCGTACTCTGAACTGCAGCACCCTGAATGGCGTTTCCAGTACTCTGAACTGCAGCACCCTGAATGGCGTTTCCAGCACTCTGAACTGCAGCACCCTGAATGGCGTTTCCAGCACTCTGAACTGCAGCACCCTGAATGGCGTTTCCAGCACTCTGAACTGCAGCACCCTGACTGCCCGCTCCTACGCTCTGAATATCTATACCCTCACAGTGTATGTTCGTTTCTGAGCCTTCAAGGGAGAACATGTCGGCGGTTTCGTTCCTGTACCACCTCTGCTGTTCATCGCGCCAGTATACCAGGTACTTTTTTGCCGCAGGATCATAAACACATGCGACATCCTGGACGTAGTTGTCTGTATGCAGATCTATCAGACCGATTTCGTCATATTGCAGAAAATCTGCCGTTGTAAAGAACAGGATCTTTCCTTTGCTTTCGATGTCATTTTCGCCTTCCGCGTCAGTCCGGACTGCTACAACACCATATAGACCGTCTTCCATGCTGAAGATGAAAGGGCACTTGAGGCTTTTTGCGTTGAGCGTCTTATCTTCATTTTCCGTTGCCCTGGCGAACAGGACGCCGGAGTTGTGGTTCAGCGCGGAGAAATCCTTTCCGTCCTCGCTGTATGCAAGGTGCATGCTGAACGCGAGCCTGTTCGAATAGATCATGTCATCCTGCGGCTCTCTTGTATAGCACAGGATATATTTCGCGTTTTCCATTGTACACTCTCCTTTTTTGCAGCAGACAGTCCACTGCGTTTCATGTTTCATGTTTCATGTTTCATGTTTCGTGTTTCGTATTTCATATTTCATATTTCATATTTCACATTTCATGTCTCATGTTTCAGTATCTTGTTTCATGCATCATGCTTCGGGTTTTATGCTCGTGTTTCTTGCTTCACGCTTTATGCTTCATACTTCGGGTCTCATGCTCGTGTTTCTTGCTTCACGTTTCATATTCGATTTATCATCTTTTATGCTTTATCTGTCATGCTTCATGTTTCATCAGCCATCTGTTATCTATAAACTCTGGTAATTCATTTTATATACCACACGTATTATTTGCCGCGCCGCTTATATGCCGTATAAATTATTTGCCGGCCGTATTATTTGCCGATGTATTATTTCCCGACACATTATTTGCCGATGTATTATTTCCCGACACATCATATCTCTTCGCTCTTAAGCCTTTCCTGCAGTTCCTTCAGCCTGTCTCTCAGGAATGCCGCCTTCTCAAACTGAAGTTCTCTTGCCGCTTCCTTCATCTCCTTCTCCAGTTTGTTCATCAGTGCCAGAAGGTCTGATTCCTTCATTTGCTCTGTATCCTGGGTGAATGAGTATTTAGCGTCGCCCTCCGCTACCTTAATTGTTTCCAGGGTATCGCGCACGCCTTTCTGAATGGTCGTCGGAGTGATCCCGTGCTTCAGGTTGTATTCCATCTGTATCTTCCTTCTCCTGTTGGTTTCGCTGATGGCTCTGTGCATGGAATCCGTGACGGTGTCGGCATACATGATCACTTTCCCTTCGATGTTCCTTGCCGCCCGGCCGATTGTCTGTATTAGCGATGTCTCCGACCGCAGGAATCCTTCCTTGTCGGCATCCAGGATAGCAACAAGAGTGACCTCCGGGAGGTCAAGGCCTTCCCGCAGCAGGTTTATGCCTACAAGAACGTCGAAAACGCCAAGCCTCAGGTTTCTGAGAAGCTCGACCCTTTCAAGGGTCTCTATATCTGAATGCAGATATTCCACCCTGAAACCAAGTTCCTTAAGATAGGCTGTCAGGTCCTCCGCCATCTTTTTGGTCAGTGTTGTGACAAGGACTCTTTGCTGTTTGTCAACGCGGATCCTGATCTCACCTATCAGATCGTCTATCTGGCCTTTTACCGGTCGCACGACGACCTCCGGGTCGACCAGCCCTGTTGGCCTGATTATCTGCTCTGCGACCTGCTGTGAGTGTTCCCTTTCATACCTTCCGGGCGTGGCACTGACATAGATGGCCTGTTTGACTTTACTTTCAAACTCAGCGAATGTCAGCGGCCTGTTATCGAATGCCGACGACAGCCTGAAACCATATTCTACCAGCGATTCCTTCCTCGAGCGGTCCCCGTTATACATGCTACCGATTTGCGGTATCGTCACGTGTGATTCATCTATGATGACCAGCATGTCCTCCGGGAAATAGTCCAGCAGTGTATATGGCGGACTGCCGGGCTCTCTGCCGCTGATATGCCTTGAGTAATTCTCTATGCCCTGGCAGAAGCCGATCTCCTGCAGCATCTCAAGATCGTACCTTGTCCTCTGCTCCAGCCGCTGGGCTTCAAGCAGCCTGTCCTGGGCCTTGAGCTCCCTGAGCCTATCCTCCAGTTCCTGCTCTATGGATCCGACGGCTCTAAGCATTTTGTCTCTTGTCGTCGCATAATGGTTTGCCGGGAAAATGGCGGCGTGAGTGCGCGCCCCAATGATTTCGCCGGTCAGATAATCGACTTCTGTTAACCTTTCGATCTCGTCTCCGAAGAACTCCACCCTCAGCACATGGTCAGTCGAACCTGGAGGAAATATTTCCAGGACGTCTCCCCTTACCCTGAACCTGCCTCTCCTAAAGTCGACCTCATTCCTCTCATACTGGATGTCCACCAGCTTCCTGATAACTTCGTCCCTGTCCCTGATCATTCCGGGGCGCAGCGATATCATCAGGTCCGTGTAGTCCTCGGGGTCGCCCAGGCCATAAATGCAGGACACGCTTGCCACGATGATCACGTCCCGTCTCTCAAAAAGCGCCGCCGTGGCTGAGTGTCTGAGTTTGTCTATCTCGTCGTTTATCGACGAATCTTTCTCGATATATGTGTCCGTTGACGGTATATATGCCTCCGGCTCGTAATAGTCATAGTAACTGACGAAATACTCCACGGCATTGTCGGGGAAAAACTCCCTGAACTCGCTGCACAACTGTGCGGCCAGCGTCTTGTTGTGCGCGATCACCAGCGTCGGCCTCTGGACCTTTTCAATAACATTCGCCATCGTGAACGTCTTCCCGGAGCCCGTCACGCCCAACAGCGTCTGGTGCCTGTAGCCCCTGTTCAGCCCCTTCACAAGCTTATCAACCGCCTCCGGCTGATCACCGCACATCTTATACTCCGAAACTATCTTAAACTCCGGCATACATCCTCCTTCCCTCATGGGGGACAGTTCTCACCTTTTTACTCTTTTCTCCGGGGACAGTTCTCACCTTTTTGTACTTCCCAGGGAAAGGCTCTCATTTAACTGTCTGTCCTCCCAGAAAGGTTCTCACCTTTTTGTCTTACTTCGGGGACAGTTCTCACCTTTTTATCATTTCTATTGAATGTTTAAGCAATACTTCAATCATAATCGCTATTCTCTTCAGAATAGTCGATCGATCCAGTATGATTGAAAGACTATCCATCACATCGTTATCATTTTGACAAAGTGTTGAAAAGGTGAGAACTGTCCCCACCATTATAGCAAATACAAGTGAAATTTTTCAATTTTGCGTGCACTTAACGATGAAATTTTTATTGACATAACCTTTTGACTGGTGTGATAATAGGATGAAACTATTAGAGTAGGAGCTGATTGAATGATCGTTGCAAAGTTTGGGGGCACTTCTCTGGCGTCTGCCCATCAGATAAAGAAAGTGTGCGACATCATCACCTCTGATCCGGAACGCAGGATTGTCGTGGTTTCTGCGCCTGGCAAACGCAGCAGGGACGATATTAAAGTGACAGATATGCTGATCGCGTGCGCGCAGGCAGGCCTCGAAAAGGGAAATGCCGATGATGAGATGAATGCGGTTGTGGAGAGATATGCAGGGATCGCATCAGATCTCGGGCTGTCCGGCGACATCGTCGAGATAATCGCTGACGATATACGGACACGCGTGAACGGCGACAAGTCGAATAAGGAGAAATACACCGACAATCTCAAAGCAGCAGGCGAAGACAACAGTGCGAAGCTTGTTGCTGCATACCTGAAGAGCATAGGTTATGACGCGCGTTATGTTAACCCTAAAGATGCCGGACTCATTCTCAGCGATGAATTTGGAAACGCCCAGGTGCTGCCCCAGTCATACGAAAACCTGAAATCGCTTTCCGACTACCCCGGAATCACCATATTCCCCGGATTTTTCGGATATTCGCTAAGCGGCGAAGTCGTCACTTTCCCGAGGGGCGGCTCCGACATCACAGGTTCGATCCTTGCTGCTGCGGTTAACGCTGATCTCTATGAGAATTTCACTGACGTGGACAACGTTTACAGCGCTAATCCCAATCTTATAGATAACCCCAGGCCGATAATCGAGCTTACTTATCGCGAAATGCGTGAGCTTTCATACGCAGGCTTCAGCGTGCTGCAGGAAGAGACCCTGATTCCTGTGTTTAAAAAGGGTATCCCAGTAAGGATCAAGAACACGAACAACCCGTCAGCTCCCGGGACAACTATCGTTAAGGAACGCCATAACATAACGGAGCCTGTCGTCGGTATCGCAGGCGACGCAGGGTTTTGCTTTATTTATCTGAGCAAATACCTGATGAACCGTGAAATCGGCTTCGGCCGCAGACTGCTGCAGATCCTTGAAGAGGAACATATTCCGTTCGAGCACATGCCGTCCGGTATCGACAATATCACGATAATTTTGAAACAGGCACACTTCACGGAGCAGAAGGAGAAGAGGATCGTCGAACGTATCGTGAAGGAACTCGAAGTCGATGACATTTCGGTACAGAGGAACCTTGCTCTTGTCATGATCGTTGGCGAGGGTATGCGGAATACTGTCGGAATAACGTCAAGAGCCTCCGGCGCCCTGGCGAGGGAGAACATCAACCTGGATATGATCAGCCAGGGACCTTCAGAGGTAAGCATGATATTCGGCATAAAGGATTACGAGAAAGACAGGGCCATCAGGGCGCTGTACAATGAGTTCTTCAAGTGAGGTTTCGATGAGGTTTCGATGAAGTTTGATTTGATTTGGTTTGGTTTGATTTGTTTTTTTGTTTGACGCGGTTTTAATGAAGTTTGATGAGCTTTAATGGGTTTAATGAGTTTATGACTTCAATGAGTCAATGAGTTCCTGATGAGCTTTTAGTGCGTTTATATATGAGCTTAAGCGAGTTTCGATGTGTTCATATTGAGTCTCTGCAGAATCCATCATGGCACGCCGTAGTCTTCTATGGTTCGTCAAGATGGATTTTATGTTCATGCCGGCAGAGCTTTTCCCCGCTTCCTTTTTGCCGCCCATGCCTTTACGAAGCTTTTTCCCCTTTTATCAGCCGATGGACCCAGTTGACTATTTTTTCCCTGAAAAACACACCCAGCAGGAACAGGATGCAGGCCGCCGCCGAAACAGCGATTACAACAGCGCAGTTGCCCAACTGCGTGTTGTGGCCTATAAATGAAGAGCCCAGCAAAGCAGGGAGCCTTCCTATAGTTATTATCACAAAGAACCTCAGCGGCCTGACAGGCGTGATACCTGCGATATATGTAAGTATATCCTTGGGGATGCCGGGTATCAGGAACAATATGAACATGGCCACTTCAGACTTGCTGTTGTTGAGCATAAATCTGAATTTATCAAGCTGTTTTTCCGAAACAAAAAGCCTGACCAGCGGATAACCCAGCAGGCGGGCCGCATAGAACACTATCACGGACCCCAGCACGATGCCTGTCAATGAGTAAATGGTGCCAAAAAACGTTCCGTATAAGTAACCCCCGGCCAACTGCGTGAACTCGCCGGGAATCGCTGCAACGACAACCTGCAGCACCTGGAGCCCGATGAATATGATTACCCCTTTCCAGCCGAATGAGTTGAGCCATTCCCTTAACTCCTCAGGCTTCCTGGCAAGTTCGGTCAACCCAGAACCAAATCTGATCCCAACATATGTGATCACAGCCAGAAAAGTGATTATTAGAATGATGTAAAGTGCCGCCTTCTTTTTCCTGTTTACCGGTTTGCTTTTTTCTGCCAGGTCCTCGTTCCTCATCACAATATCCTAAACCCATCCAAAAGAATTTTTCATTGATTAAAATCGGTTTCTCATATGCCAATGACAAAGGTTGATTCTCACTGCTCTAATGTATGATTCTCATTGCATCGAAGTTTGATTCTCACTGTACCAAAGAACGATTATCACTTCTCCAAAGTTGCTTTTGATGTTCTAAAGCTGCTTTCACTAGCTCCTAAGTTGTTTCACTGTACCAAAGTTTATTTACACTATTCCGGAGCCTGTTACCACTGTTTCGATGCTGCCTTCCCCATTACGGGACCGATTTTCATGTTCCAGAGTTCATATTTTCCGTTAAGGAGCCGATTTTTCTGATCCAGAACTGCTTTCCCCGCTCTGGTACTATTTTTCTGTTCCAAGGCTGCTTTCCCGCTCCGGAGCCAGTTTTTCTGATCCAGAACTGCTTTCCCCGCTCTGGTACTATTTTTCTGTTCCAGGGCTGTTTCCCCCCGCTCCGGAGCCGATTTTTCTGTTCAGACGCTGCTGCCTAATTTGCTTTATTTGCTTTATTTGCTTTATCTGCATTATTTGCCTTGTCTGCCTTATCTGCTGTACAGCCCTTCGATCCAAACACATGCCAAAAGAAACTTGCCTGCGTTTGCTTGTTTACTTATATTCAATCGCTATCTGCATATCTTCAACATCTTCCGCCCTGAGATAGCAGCCGATCGCCGGAATACTTTTTGTGCGGTAGTATTGAGGGTCCTTTATCCCCGATTCCTCAATGGTCTTCACCGAACACATCCTGCTCCCCTTCTTCGATTTCAAGACCTGGACGCCCTGTGAATCCCGGGTGGTCTTGGGGTTGATGGCCGAGGTGTTGAACACCAGCACCTTGTTTATGCTGCTGTAAGCAACCAGGTCGGAATCCTCCGCGAGATACCTGATATCCACGAGAGGCGAGAGACCCGAATACGCATTTGCGAGCTTTTTCCTGTTGGTCTTTGTCGCATAGCTTTCCAGCACGATCTTGGCGCATTTCCCGTTTTCGAACGAGAAAAGCATCCAGCCGGAATAATTATCTGTCGCTGTCATGTAAATTATTCTTTCATCCTCTTCAAGTTGCAGCATGTTCAAAAGATATTCGCCCAGGGAGCTTGCCTTGCAGTCCGGTATATCGTATATACGCAGCTTGTATACTGTCTGTCTGTTTGAAAACAGCAGCAGTTCAGCCTTGTT
>JAAZKL010000320.1 GCA_012799845.1 Clostridiaceae bacterium | reverse complement strand
TATTTAAAACGTCATTCTTGTAAGCCGTGAAGAGGTCATTTGCCTGGGAGCATTTAATTGAGTGTTTATTAAAAGTATTTGCTTGAGAGTATTTGCATGAGAGTATTCGCATGAAGTCAATTACTTAATGAACCGGAACCACCTGAAATCGAAGCTGCTTCCCGGCAGGAACGTGAAGCTCACCTTCTTCATCCCTTCGACGCTGTCGAGTCTGAATTCATGCTCCATATATCCATCTGAATACGGCACCTCCACGATCTGGACTATCTCTTCATCCTGGCTGACAAAGTGGATGTGGACCGTGTTCACATCATTGCGCGACCTGCCGCATATCACAAGCTTGCTGAAACCTGTCCCGCCGAAATCCATGTTATCAAATTCAAGTGTAACATTGTTGCCGATCTTCTCCACAGCGTCACCGGCTAACGTGTAGGAATCGCCGTATATCCTGCTGTTTTCGGCAGCGTACAGCTTCTGATAGGCCTTCTCGTACCTGGTGAACCTGAAGCCCTGTATATTTACCCTGTTTCCTGCCCCAATGGACAGGGTCGTGATCCCCTTCAGCCTTCTGGGCAGCCTGTAGGTTTCAGGCTGATATGTGATATATATACATTTCTTATGGTAGATGGTCCTGAGAATCAGCTCTGCGCCTTCTTCCCCCGGAACTCCTTCCCATATCTCCACCGGTACGGGGTCATCGCCGAGATGATAGATCGGTATCGTTATCTCATCAGAACCATAGTCGCCGAAATCAAGCCCTCTGAAACCTACGTATTCCATCTCATCCCCCGGTATCTGCACCCCACCCAGCAGACCGCTCCTGAGCGTGGCGGTGCCTGCATTGTAAAGCCCCGCGGAAACGAATTCATATGGATCCGTCACCGTTGTTCCAAAACCGCTTATCTCAAACTCAAGCTCGGTAACGATCTGAGGTGTTTTGCGCCCGTTCCGCGCGATGCAGCGGAGACGGAATTCTCCATCGCCCAGTGCCGTTACGACAGCTTCAGTGCCATATGCTTCTACCTTCGCTATATTCGTGACGATACCAAATACCGTCACTGCCTTCCACTCGATTTCATCATACGTGGCATTCCCGGGCAGCAGTCTTGCCGTCACTCTCGCGGTGGGATTTTCCCTGTCAAGATGCCTTGTGCCATGACATGTCAGCTCGATCTTCCTGATCGGCACCTCATCGTTCGGTTCGGATTTATAATTTTCAGTACGTGCTGAAACTCCGGGTATCTTTTCGCAGGGTTCCGCCATGAAAACAAGCTCCTCGGTCTTTAGTCCCGGTGAAGATATGCTGAACCTGATTTCTCCGGGTTCCTGTTTTGCTGCGACCATAGCCAGCAGTTTGCCCGAGAAGAGCCGCCTGCTGGTCCCCTTGTACTGGTCGTAATCTGTGCTGTCGCCGTTGTCCAGGCCGACAAGGCGCCCCGCTCCGGTCACAGTCACCTCCACGCGGTTGTTGGCGTTAGCTACCGGTATACCGTCACTGTCGGCCATTGATATCTCAACGAAGATCATATCGAGGCCGTCGGCTTTCATTATGGTCTTGTCCGGCTTCAGCACTATCCTGGCGGCATCTCCGAAAGAACCCTGGGTATCGGTGGCGATTATGCTGCCGTTTTCATCGTAGGCGACAACCTCCAGGACGCCCTTCCGGTAAGGCAGTTTCCATCTGCCGCTCAGTTGCCTGCCCCTGACATGATCTATCTCGCGCACTCCCATCGAATCGCCGTTGAAAAACAGTTCGACCTTCGGCGCGTTCGAATATACTATGACATCGATGATCTGGCCTTCGTTGAAATCCCAGTACGGAAGTATATGGACCATCGGATTCTTTTTGTAATCGGTCCATGCCGACTGGTAGAGGTAGAAGTTGTCCTTTTTGAAGCCAGCGGTGTCGATCTGCCCGAAGTACGAGTTTTTTGTGAAATATGGCGTGGGCTCGCCTATGTAGTCGAAACCGGTCCATATATACTGGCCCAGGCAGAATTTTGCGTCCCTGTCTTCAATGATGTTGTACTGGGCATTTTTAGCGCCCCAGGCAGTAGCGCAGTTGTCCAGAGATGAACACTGTTCGTCCTCATGTGTCATGACCACCACATTCGCGGGGAAATGGTATATCCCCCTGCTCTGGATCGTCGATGCGGTCTCTCTGCCGTAGATGACCCAGTGCGGATACTTTTCGTGGTGCTCGTTGTACAGCGATTCGGCATAGTTGT
>JAAZKL010000034.1 GCA_012799845.1 Clostridiaceae bacterium | reverse complement strand
TTCGTAAAAGTGGATTGAAAAAGTGCTAAAACATGCCGAAAACCCGCTAAAATAGCGGGTTTTCGGACAGTCTGTGGTGCGGGAAACAGGACTTGAACCTGCACACCCTTGCGAGCTCTAGTACCTGAAACTAGCGCGTCTGCCAATTCCGCCATTCCCGCGTGCTTCAAAATGCAATATTTATTCTACTAGAAATATAGTATAATTGCAAGTGGTAAATTATAAATAATTATTGTTTTATTATTCGGAGGTATACCGGGTTGAATGAAAAGCTTGAGCAGTTCAAAAAAGATATAGTGAAAAAGCGGGTGGCCGTACTTGGTATTGGCATCAGTAACACGCCGCTGATAAAGTATCTGGGAAGACTTGGAGTAGAGGTCACGGCGTTCGATAAGGCCGAAAAGGAAGAACTGGAGCCGGCGCTCAGGTCGCTGGAAGGCCTTAAGGTCGAATACAGCCTTGGCCCTGATTATCTGGAAAAACTCTGGTGTTTTGATGTGATATTCAAAACACCGAAGATACGGTTCGACATACCGGAACTTCTGAGGGAAGCCAAAGCCGGAGCGGAGATAACCTCGGAGATGGAAGTATTCTGCAGACTTTGTCCCGCCAGGATTTTCGGCGTGACGGGAAGCGACGGCAAGACTACCACGACCACGCTCATATACAAAATACTCGAGCACAGCGGATACAGGTGCTGGCTCGGAGGCAATATCGGAACGCCGCTGCTGGACAGGATAGATGAGATAAGCGGATCCGACATGGTCGTACTGGAACTGAGCAGCTTCCAGCTACACACCATGAGAAGCAGGATAAATACGGCTGTCGTGACGAATCTTTCACCAAACCATCTGGACGTTCATAAATCGATGCAGGAGTACATCGAGGCCAAGAAAAACATCTTCCTGTATCAAAATGAAAACGACACTCTTGTATTGAACTATGACAACGCAATAACCCGGAGTTTTGCGGCTGAAGGCCCGGGCAGAGTCATCATGTTCAGCCGGACAAATGATGTTGACGAAGGCGTGGTGCTGGCCGGCGGCAGGATAGTTTACAGGCACGGGAGCAGAGAACTGGATATCGTCGCTGCCGATGAAATAAAGATCCCGGGTGTCCACAACGTGGAGAACTATATGGCTGCTGCCGCTGCAACGGCAGACTTTGTGAAGCCGACGGACGTAAGAGCAGTAGCGGTGTCTTTCGGCGGGGTGGAACACCGCAGCGAGCATGTCAGGACAGTCAACGGCATCAGTTTCTTCAACGATTCCATCGGCTCAAGCCCCACGAGGACCATGGCAACGATCAGGGCATTTCGTGACAGGGTCATACTGATAGCCGGCGGATACGACAAGCATCTGTCATATGATGAGATGGGAGAGGTCCTTGCGGAAAGGGTAAAATGCCTTGTGCTGTTCGGGCAGACCTCCGACAAGATAGAAAGTGCGCTCGAAGCTGAGGTGCAGAGGTCGGGCAGAGGTGCTGATATACCTGTTTTCCGCTGCGCATCGATGGAAGAAGCGGTGAAGATAGCATATGAAAACGCGGTACCGGGCGACGTAGTGCTGCTTTCGCCGGCAAGCGCAAGCTTCGACCATTATAAAAATTTCGAGGAAAGAGGCAACCACTTCAAGAAGATAGTTGGGGAACTGTAACTTTGTCAAAATTAGTTTTAAATTTTTCTCTGTTTTTTGTACAATTTTTTCGTTTCTGAGCGGGAAATCATAATATTATGCCATAGAAACGAGACATAAAACACGGATAACCAATGTTGTGTAATCTGCACTTGGAAATGCATGGTGATTTTTTACGTTCATTTGCGCATAACCGCAAAAATGGTACAAAAAAAATTAAGAAATCGTGAAACTAATCGGATCATTGCCAGGAAGTAAAAAAAGGCAGTCTCTGTAATAAAAAAACCTCCGGAGTTCCGGAGATCCTGCGTTTTTGGTGGAGGGAGATGGATTTGAACCATCGAAGTCACTGACAACAGATTTACAGTCTGCCCCCTTTGGCCACTTGGGTATCCCTCCGTATTCAATTGGTGGGCCTTCAGGGACTCGACCCCCGGACCAACCGGTTATGAGCCGGT
>JAAZKL010000319.1 GCA_012799845.1 Clostridiaceae bacterium | reverse complement strand
GTATCTCTCATAATTGTATTGGCGCAGTATGTCAAGAGACGTTTGTTGCAGGAGGGGAAAACATGATAGAAATACAGAACCTGACCAAAATGTATGGTCAGATAAAGGCTGTGAACAACCTGAATTTCACCGTCGAAAAAGGTGAAATACTGGGTTTCCTCGGTCCGAACGGAGCGGGCAAAACCACTACGATGAACATCATAACCGGCTATATACCTTCAACCGAAGGAACTGTGAGGGTATGCGGATATGACATCCTGGAATCGCCGAAGGAAGTTAAGAAACGCATCGGTTATCTGCCGGAGCAGCCGCCTGTCTACATGGATATGACAGTCATCGATTACCTGGACTTCGTAGCCGATCTGAAAAAGGTGGACAAGAAGCAAAAGAGGAGCCAGATAAGCGATATAATGGAGCTTGTAAAAATAGGAGACCACAGGAACAGGCTCATCAAAAACCTCTCAAAGGGTTACAAGCAGAGAGTCGGTCTTGCGCAGGCCCTCGTGGGGAGCCCGGACGTCCTTATCCTCGACGAACCCACCGTCGGTCTCGACCCCAAGCAGATCATAGAGATCAGAAAGCTCATAAAGGCTTTGGGCAAGGAGCACACCATCATCCTGAGCTCGCACATACTTCCTGAGGTCAGTGCTGTTTGTGAGAGAGTCGTCATCATCAACAAGGGCGAGATCGCAGCCATCGATACGCCTGAGAATCTGTCCAGGGGCCTCGGTTCGGCTTCTAAACTGACCGCTGCGATAGCAGGTCCCAGGAATTCCGTGGAAAACGCCATAAGAGGGATTTATGGCGTCAAATATGTCGAGGCGGGAGCGGAGAAGGACAGGGATGTAATAAGCTACATCATCGAATCCGATAAGGATGTGGACATTAGAAAGCCTCTGTTCTTTGCAATGGCCAAGCTTGGCTATCCGATCATAGAACTGAAGAGTCTCAGTCTGAGCCTGGAAGATATATTCCTGCAGATCGTGACGCATGAAAAGGAGGTCGTTTGACGTATGGCAGCGATATTCTGGAAAGAGGTCAAATCCTATTTTTATTCTCCTATGGCTTATATACTTATAGGTCTGTTCATCCTGCTGACATCGATATTTTTCCTTCCGTACCTGAGATACGGTTACGGTCTTTTCAATGATGTCCTTTCGACCATGGGCTTCATTTTGCTGGTCATAGTACCCGTCCTTACGATGAGGATCCTGGCGGAGGACCGCAAACACGGCACAGAGGTCCTGCTGATCACTTCGCCTGTAAACATCACATCAGTGGTCGTGGGAAAATTCCTCGCCGTATATTTCGTGTTTCTGATCATGACAGCGCTTACATTCATATATCCGATAGTGCAACTGGCATTCGGAGCCAAGTTCACGGTTCAGCTCATAGGCGGCTATATCGGGTTCTTGCTTCTTGGGGCAACATATATCGCTGTCGGCGTTTTCGCTTCTTCACTGACTGAAAACCAGGTCATTGCCGTAGTCATAAGTTATGTGTCACTCCTGATCATGTGGCTGGCGGACAGTGTGAGCAATGTAGTAGGCGGCTTTGCTTCAAGACTGCTGAGCTGGTTCTCGATCCTGTCCAGATACGCTGATTTCAACAGGGGGATCCTGGGCCTCAGTCCTGTTGTCTACTATCTGAGTTTCACCGCATTATTTCT
>JAAZKL010000318.1 GCA_012799845.1 Clostridiaceae bacterium | reverse complement strand
CCCCGCCGTTTCCAGCGGGACTGGATACTCCTTCCACGGAATAAGGGATGATTTCAGGTTCTCGATCCTGTTTTCTTCGGTCTTGATCCTGATTATCTCATTTTCGCCGTCATTGACCTCTTTGACAGCGTCCCATATCCTGTTTTGGTCCCGGAGCAGACCTGCCAGTTCCGAACCGGTCAGTTCCCATCTGCCCGAAAACATAGACTTTTTTTCGGGACAGTACCTGTTGAGGATGTCAAGCGCCGCACGTACGTCGGATATCCTGTTTTCCACGTTCGCCAGTTCCTGCTGCACATCAGGGTTTTCTACCGGTTCTTCCAGTTCGCCGGCATCCACTGAGCTTATCTCTACTGCTCCTATATTCATCAGGCCGGCAATGAGAGCTTCCCGCTGGTCTTCCAGACCCAGCATCGTGATTTTGCTCATTTTGACGATCACGGCTTCACGATCCTTCCAACTATGTAATCCACTGCTTTGTCAAGCCTGCCACCGGCTTGCTTCCTGATATCGTCACACTGAGCCTGGATCCCGGCGTCAGCTGAATTTATATCCTGGCGAGCTTTTTCTTCGGAGGCTTTCAAAACATCACGCGCTTCATTTTCAGCCTCTTCCAGCAGCCTTGCCTTCAGATCCGCCGCATCTTTCCTGGCTGCAGCGATCATGTCCCGGGCCTTCTGAGCAGCCCCGGATTCGATCTGCTCGGCCTGGGCTTCGGCTGCCCTGATATCTTTCAGAATATCGACTGGCATCCCTGCACCTCCTGATAATCTTCCACTATTATACCATTGTATTCAAGCAACTCAACATGCTTTGTCTTCGTATCTATATAGTTATTCGATTTGATTCTGCAAAATCCTTCATAATTATTCTCTGAAAAGAGGTATTTGATACAAACAAAAAGGCCCGGTGAAACAGCATAACGTTCTGCCGGGCCTGAATGGAGCGGGTGATGGGAATCGAACCCACGCAATCAGCTTGGAAGGCTGATGTTCTGCCATTGAACTACACCCGCATGCAAAAAACCAGCTGAACTGGTTTTTGCGCTGGAGCGGGATACGAGATTCGAACTCGCGACTTTCACCTTGGCAAGGTGACACTCTACCACTGAGTTAATCCCGCAGATATTTTTTTGCGGCCTGAGTTGTTCAGGCAGATGTTATTATACAAAATATCAGGAATACTTGTCAAGGGTTCCGGAAGCAAAGGTATTGGTAATTTCCTCACTTTTCAATATATCTGACAGCAAGTCAGTAACCTCCAGTTCCTTTGTGTATGCGGTATATTAAGTAATATTAATAATATCCGATATAGATTATATTATCAGAAATATTGTTAATAATGAACAAAAACAGGTTATATATTGAATAGAGCAACATATAATCTTCTAAAAATATAATGTGAAGTTAAATTATGGTTGCATAGTCGGACAAGAGGTGATAATATTATGTTGCACAAATTATTTAGTGTATTATTGGGGGGCAAATCAATGGCAAACGCTTTATCTATTAAAGATAACGAGCATGTTTGTCACACGCGCGAACACAGCAAAGGGATATCTGACTGGGAAGAAATGCAGATGATATTATCCTCAAAGGCAAATGAAAAGGGGTTAACCAAATCTGATTCCAGGAAAATATTGCAACGTGTGAGGCAGATGAATGATAGTAATAGCCGATACTAATGTTTTTATCGACTCACTATTTCATCAAGATCCCTACTGTACA
Source organism: Clostridiaceae bacterium (assembly GCA_012799845.1). Classification (GTDB taxonomy): domain Bacteria; phylum Bacillota; class Clostridia; order Acetivibrionales; family DTU013; genus DTU013. Next base: position 3,174 of record JAAZKL010000318.1, on the reverse strand, counting down.
GAAATTCTGCGTATGGAACATAAGGGAGAACTGACATTCATTATGACCAATGAAATGTCAGAAGAATTAGTAAAAACGATTTTCATGCATGCACAACAATTAGGATTTACGCTTGATGAATTTCAAGAACCTTTCTACAAATTGTCTCGTGCATTGAGAAGAACACTACCTGCGAACTCCACAGATAAAACACTATATTGCAGAGACCCAAAGGATGATATGTTTATACATTGTGCAGTTGATGAAAGTATAGATTTCATAATATCCAGCGATATACACTTGAGAGAGAAAAATAAGGTAATTAGAAATAAAAGTCAACATCCGATAGAAATATTAAAACCACAAGACTTCCTCAATACATATCAAGGATTGAATCAAGGATTGAAAATCCAGGAACTTGCAAAAAAGATAAATAGCAATAGGTTGTGATCGGCCTTTAGTATCCTATGGTGTTATTACAGCAATTAGAAAAACGAGGTATTAACACTATTTAGAAAAAATCGACGCAAAATGCTTTATATCAAGCATCTCCGTCGATTTTGTCTTCTGCATTCTATACTGAATAGGAGTTATGCTTCAGGGAGTGCAATAAATCATATTCGCCTACCAAGGTAAAATCAAATTCACTTCTTATTACCAAGATATTCATCAATGGCCGCGGCCGCTTTCTTGCCGGCGCCCATGGCCAGTATTACCGTAGCTGCACCAGTTACGGCGTCCCCGCCGGCGTATACTCCTTCGAGGCTGGTGGCGCCGGTTTCCTCCTCGACGATGATACCTCCCCACGACTGTGTCTCAAGACCGGGAGTCGTCGACTTGATCAACGGGTTGGGCGACTGTCCGATGGCAATTATGACAGTACCGACCTCCAGCAGATGCTCCGAGCCCGGCTTGACCACAGGCCTTCTCCTTCCCGAGGCATCCGGCTCGCCCAGCTCCATCTCCACGCATTCCATGGCTTTCACCCAGCCGTCATCGGTGCCCAGGATGCGGACGGGATTGGTCAGCAGCTTGAATATTATGCCCTCTTCCTTTGCGTGATGCACTTCTTCAACCCTTGCCGGCATTTCAGCCTCGGATCGCCTGTATACGATATACACCTTATCCGCTCCAAGCCTCCTGGCGCACCTTGCAGCATCCATTGCCACGTTCCCGCCGCCTACGACCGCAACGCTTCCGGTCACGCTGACAGGAGTATCGAATTCAGGGTATTTGTACGCCTTCATGAGATTTATCCTGGTCAGGAATTCGTTGGCCGAATACACGCCGTTCAGGTTTTCGCCGGGGATCCCCATGAAGCTGGGCAGACCTGCCCCGCTGCCTATAAAGATGGCTTCGTAGCCTTCATTCCTGAGGTCTTCCAGCGACAACACCTTGCCTATGACCATGTTGGTCATTATTTTCACGCCAAGCCTGCGTACCGTCTCTATCTCTTTTTGCACAAGAGCCTTGGGCAGCCTGAATTCGGGTATCCCGTACATCAGGACCCCGCCGGGCACATGGAACGCTTCGAATATCGTAACGTCATATCCCTTTTTGGCCAGGTCGCCTGCGCAGGTGAGGCCTGCCGGTCCCGAACCTATCACGGCCACCTTCTTACCGTTCTTTTCAGCAGGCTGGATGTTATAGTCCCTGTTCGCCATGTACCAGTCGGCAACGAATCTCTCAAGCCTTCCGATCCCGACAGGCTCGCCCTTCCTGCCCCTGACACAGAGCTTCTCGCACTGGGATTCCTGCGGGCATACCCTTCCGCAGATGGCGGGGAGGCTGTTGGTTTCCTTTATCTTTTCATAAGCCCCTTCGAAATCCCCCTGGCTGACAAGCTTTATGAACTCGGGTATCTGGACGTTTACAGGGCAGCCCGCCACACAGGGCTTGGTCTTGCAGCCCAGGCACCTGTTCGATTCCTTTATGGCCATTTCATCAGTATATCCGAGAGCAACTTCTTCAAAATTCGTGACCCTGACCTCAGGGTCCTGCTCCGGCATCCTTACCTTTTCCGGAGACATATCAGCCATTCAGGACACCCCCCAACCTGCACGCATGCTCATCCATTGATTTCTTTTCCTGTGCCCTGTACATGGCCTGCCTTCTCATGGCCTCGTCGAAATCCACCTCATGACCGTCAAAATCAGGTCCGTCGACACAGGCGAATTTGATCCTGCCGCCTACGGTAACACGGCATCCGCCGCACATCCCGGTGCCGTCTATCATGACAGGGTTCATGCTGACAATGGTCTTTATGCCATACTCCTTCGTCAGCAGTGATACCATCTTCATCATTATCAGCGGACCGATGGCGATCGCCAGATCATATTTATTGCCTTCCTCGAGCAGTTTCTTCAGTACATCCGTAACGAAACCCTTGTTGCCGTTGGAGCCGTCATCGGTGGTGATGAACAGCCTGCTGCTTACCTCTTTCAGCTCTTTTTCCAGCAGGATAAGGCTGCTGTTCCTGAAACCGGTGATGACATCGACCTCAGCGCCCAGTTCATGCAGTTTTTTTGCCTGCGGATATGCTATGGCTGTTCCCAGGCCGCCGCCGATCACCACGGCTTTCCGCACTCCTTCCAGTTCGCTCGCCCTGCCGAGAGGACCTGCGAAATCCAGGATGTCATCGCCCTCTTCCAGGGTCCCCAGTATCGAGGTGGTCTTCCCGACCTCCTGGAATATGATGGTGACCGTTCCCTTCTCCCTGTCGTAGTCGGCGATCGTCAAAGGGATCCTCTCGCCCTCCTCATTTATCCTGAGCATGATGAACTGGCCGGGCTCCGCTTTTCTGGCCACGTATGGCGCTTCTATTTCCAGCAGCTTCACTGCCGGGCTGAGTACTTCTTTCCTGACTATCCTGAACATATAAACCCCCATTGCTGATGCCGGACGACTGACTGCCGGCATACCGGTTACATGATTTGCACTTATGCACGTCAAGTATTCATACGTCACCTGATATTTTAAACTAATGAGGCGAAATCTGCAACAACGACAATATCCATTGGCAATAAAACTCAATTGGCAATATAAAGTGAGCAGTTGGAGATATTTACATGTGGACCGCGTCAGGGATGAAGTATACAGACCCTGATCCGCTGCATATTTCTGTGTACGGGAAAAACGATCAGCACCGGAATGTCCCTGCATGGAGATATTATCAGGGCCGCCAGGACTGGTTGG
>JAAZKL010000317.1 GCA_012799845.1 Clostridiaceae bacterium | reverse complement strand
CTCCAGCAAAATCGAATCCCCCTTTTGTCATTGGTTTGGCATACCTAAATAATATCTTATTCCATTAATTAAAGCAAGATAGGATTTACAAAAAGTTCAATCAAAGATACTTTGATGAACTAAAACATTTTTTTGAGAAAATTCAGTATGTTTCCAAACAATGAACCCCTGCTTTTTGCCTTTTCCTGCTTTTTAAGTTTGATCTCGCTTGCCCTGCTGCCACCTTTTTTAACAGTGGCGACATATTTGATCATACCTGCTGAAGCAACAAACTCCGGCTTTAAAACTCCCGGTATCTGTCCCGCCTGAATGACCCTGACCGGAAGCTCGAAAACCTCCTGTGCCAACTGCTTGCAACCATCTACATAAGAAATGCCGGCGCCTGTCATAACGACGCCGCCTTCCTGCGGAATGCTTATTCCCGCCTTGTCCAGCAAGCTTTTGCACAATGAGAAAATCTCATATACTCGTGCTTCAATGATCTCAACGACTTCAGACACCTTTACGTTCTTTTTCTTGTTCTCATTTATGTCAAGTACTGATATCTCCTGGTCATTCTTGATCAGCGAGGTCAATGCAAGTTCAAACTGGCGCTTAATTTTTTCAGCTTCCGCACCCGATATCCTGAGGCCTATGGCAATGTCATTGGTTATATGATCCCCGCCGACCGGTATCGAGTCATAAAAAACGAGACGTTTGCCCTGAAACACTGATATATCGGTTATGCTTCCCCCGACATCAAGCAGTACCGCCCCTATGTCCCGTTCGTCCGGCGTCAGGCATATCTCCGCCGCGGCAAATGCCTCGGCAACTATCCCGTCCAGCTTTACCTCTGCCCTTTCCATACTTTTTATAATATTCTGGACCGAGGTGATCTTCCCGACAAGCATGTCCGCATCGACTTCCAGACGGGTGCCGACCATTCCCACCGGATCGGTGATCTCGTCGTATCCGTCGATAATGAATTGCCTGGGAATCACATCGATAAGCTGTCTGTCTTCCGGTTTATCTATATCCCTGACATCACGGAGTATATCATCCAGATCGTCCCTGGTTATTTCCCTGCCATTTATGCTCATCCAGCTTTTATTGTTCACAACATTGACATGCATTCCGTGGATGTTTACATAAGCCGAATCGATCCTCATGTTGGCATCCGATTCAGCTTCTCCGACCGCCTTCCTGATGCTGGCAGCAGTACTATCGATATCAACAATGACGCCTTTCTTGAGCCCGCTGCAAGGCGCGGTACCTCTTCCGGCAATCTCTATCTGTGAATACTTGTTAACTTTTCCGATAAGCGCACAAACATTCGAAGTCCCGATGTCTATGCTTATAATCCAATCACCCACGGAAATGACCCCCTATAAACTATATATTATCTTTTTTATCTGACTTATTCAACATATATCTGCGAATAACTGCAAAATTTAAGAATATTCTGTTTCCAAACGCGAAAATTGCCGCAAGGTATAACTGCAGCCCCATCTGATCGCCGATATAGGCCAGTATCGCCGCAAGGATGGCATTGCCGAAAAAGCCTGAAATAAAGATCTTCATGTTGAATTTCCCCTGCATCGTGGAAGCTATCCCTCCGAATACAGAGTCCAGTGCGGCAAGGATGGCCACAGCCAGATAAATGGAATACTGCTGAGGTATGTTTACAGGGATCACAAAAACTCCGATCAGTATTCCGATAATCATTCCCAATACCGGCAGCATAAGTATTAACCTCCGCTCTCAGGAGTAAAGACCGGATCCCTTCCGACTGAGAAATCCAGAGTACCCCTTTCCGTTTTCTTTATATTTTTCGTGAATATGCTCGCCGCTGCATTGATTTTGTAATGAAGCTCCTCTGCCTTGCCAAGATTGACAGTAACACGAGTCTGCAGTGAAAAGCGAATGTTTGAAATGTCGCTTGTATCGATATAATCAACTATAGGCAGCATCTCTGCATTATTCACGGCATCCACTTCTTTTATTGTATCAAATACTTTGAATGCTGATAAGAGCATTTCCTCAGGAATATCCAAT
>JAAZKL010000316.1 GCA_012799845.1 Clostridiaceae bacterium | reverse complement strand
GTGCATCTTCTCCATATCCAGCATGTTTCGCACCTTCTCAATACTCTCCTGAAATCCGTATGGATCCATGCGGCATGCGATATAGTGCATTTGATTCTTCAAATTTGCAAAAATTCCTTCAATATACAGTAAATTATATGATCGATTTTCTATAAGAGTTTATTATCTTGATTGCTCTGCATTTGCTGAATTAAGATTAATCTGACCATATAGATCCGGAGGAGAGCATTTTGGACAGGGATTCCATAAGAAAGCACTGGTTTGCATACATTTACGACCAATCTTAATCCTTTGCCTGCTTTTTATCCTGTTCCCTGACATACGCCCAGTATTCGGCAGGCGTCCGTTCCTTCTCGACCGCTGTGAGTTCACCGATCTTCACAAGGTCCTTTAGCTTCTCGTTGATAAATGGCTGGAAACAGGCAGGGACATGGTCTTTGTGGTATCTATGCAGTGCCACGCATTCACGGCAGCGTCCGTGCCATTCGCAAAACGTCTGCGGGCATGTACATCTGAGCACTTCCGGATCCCTGGCAAGTTCACGGTTTTTCTGAATCAATTCATAATATTCATCTTTCGTCCGCATATTATGACCCCCTCTATAAAATGGTGGAATAGTCCTCCTGTCTCAAGGACAATGCAGGAAAACCATCTCATTGTCTCAGTCCATTTTTCATCTGTTCCCTGTATATAAAAACCGTTTCTCTGTCCGGAGCATCAACTCCTCAGGACCTTCTCCATCGGTTTGCCCTTGGCCAGTTCGTCGACCAGTTTGTCCAGCCACCGTATTTTCTGCATGAGCGGTTCTTTGATCTCCTCGACGCGATGCCCGCAAATCACGCCTGTGATTTTAACAGCGTTCGGGTTTATCTGCGGAGCTTCGTTGAAGAAGGTTTCGTAATCGACATTCTTCTCAAGCTGCGCTTGCAGACCGGAGTCATCATACCCTGTCAGCCAGCAGATCACGGTATCGACCTCGGATTTGGTGCGGCCTTTCCGCTCCGCTTTCTGGACAAGAAGGGGATAAACCTTTGAAAACGGCATTTTGTAAACTCTCTCAAGTGTCACGATATATCACTCCCATGTATTCAAACTGATCGCAACACACTGCTTGCTTCTTGCTTCATACTTCGTACTTCTTGGTTCTTAAGCCTTGCTTTTCACTGCTCACTGTTCATTGCTCACAGCAGGTTGATTACTACTTACTAGTTTCAACTCGCTGCTTGTTTCCCTTTCTCTCTTTCTCACTTAATCGCAAAATATACATTTATGATATCATATTCCCCGTTTGGCTGTCCACAAACCAGTCTATTTTTTATACCTTTTTAAGTTTCGATGTAACATAATAGCACAGCCATTCGTCTTTATAAACAGAGCGAGTTCCGGGAAAGATGGTGCATTGAATGACTGAAGACAATCTGATATCCGTTGAAGATATTTGCGAGCAGACCTGGGAACCTCTTTACCGGTTCATTTACTATAAGGTCCAGAACAGAGAAGAGGCAGAAGACATCACACAGGAAACATATGCCAGGTCGTTGTCCTGGCCCGGGTTCGGCAGGATCGGGTCCGGCAGATATATGGCGTTTTTCAGAACTGTAGCCATGAACATAATCAGGGACCGCTGGCGCCGGAAAAAAGCCAGGGGAACGAATATCGATCTTGATTCGATCGCTCAGATCGAAGCTGCAGACAATGATATTGCAGAGACGGCAAACCAGCAGATGTTCATAAGACGCTCATTGGACAAATTAAGCGATGATCAGCGTAAAGTCGTAGAATTGAGGATAATAAAAGGATACTCGGTATCCGAGACCGCCAAAATAATGGATATAAAAGCCGGGAACGTCCGGGTTTTGCAGTACCGGGCCCTGAAAAGCCTGGTAACCATCATGAAGGAAGAGGAGAATTGCCATGAGTAATAATGTGAAAAAGCTATCGGCCTTTATCGACAGTCTGAATAATGAAAAAAACCCTGCCGTTAAGGCTGATTCCGAAGAATTGGACAGATTGTTCGATGCTGTACGGCAAATCAAGGCCCTGAAGCCTCCTGCAATGCCCGGTGAAAGTTTTCCGCGCAGTATCGTCCAAAACCTGACCAGGAAAAACAGGCAACCGATAAAAGCCGGAAGGCGGACCTGGATAGGCGGCACAGCCGGTATCGCCGCAGTATTGGCTGTTGCTTTGATGGTGAATTTCGCAGGCGTGATAAGAAACTCATACGTTGTCTATGCCGTGGAGCAGGCCTATAACGATGTTAAAGCTTATCACGGCACACTGGAAATCATATTTGGCAATGAAGCCGGCGAAACGCAGACACAGTCCGTACTCGATGTTTGGGTCGATAAAAACGGGAATTACTATATCGAAGTGCTGGAAGGGTCGTATAAAGGTCTGAAGACAGTAAGCAACGGCGAAAAGGTATGGCAGTCCTCCGCTGATGAAAATTTGATGAACGCTCTTCCTTTATTTACTGAAACCAATAAGTTCATATTTGAGTTGGGAAATGAAATCGATGAACTGAAAAATGCAGAGTCTGCCCGTATCATCGGGGATGATGATATATCCGGCAGGCCGGCCTATATCATGGAAGTAGCGCCCAAAGGCGGTTTGCCCTATAGGCTGTGGGTCGATAAGGATGCCAGGATACCGCTTCAGAAGCAGAGTTCAATGTATAAGGCAATCCAATATACTACAAGATATGTCGAGATCAACTTTATAGAATCCATTCCGGAGGAGTTTATGACAACCGATCCGGAAGCAGGATTCAGAGAAGCGGATCTGGCTGAAGCTAAACATGAAGACGGCCTCACAGGCAAGAATGCAGGCAAACCTGCTGACAGTCCCGAAGTCATTGCCGATAACAGCGGCGCCGCCGGGTTTAAGCCGGAATACACAGTGGATGTGGATATGGAAATTGAAAAGGCAGAACAGTTATCCGTCGATTCAGGCAGTTCGCCCTGGAAACTCGACCCGGTCTATGCAGCCCAGGTATTCGTCAGCCTGCGGATTACACCTGAAGGGATAATCGGTGATTACCCGGTAGAATATGATGATTTCACAATAAACGAGAACAACGGGGTAAGAGCAAAAATAGCAGTCAACAGTGAAAAAACGGATATAAAGGCTGT
>JAAZKL010000315.1 GCA_012799845.1 Clostridiaceae bacterium | reverse complement strand
ATTGCGTCATTAGCCTTCTGATCTCAGTATTGATGCTGACCAATGTGCTATACAACAGATACTTCCATATGTTCTTTTCATTTGGCATGGTCTCGCAGGCCGGCAAGCTCAATGAAGTCGGAGGAATAGCGCTTGACCTCCTGAAGCCGTCGGATCTGCTCCTGTTCATCGATCCGGTGCTGCCTGCCGCCTTTGCATTTCTCATGAAAAAGTACAGGCAGCACCGAAAGCGCAGTGCCGGCCTGACAGGCCTGATCCCGCGGATACTGGTGCTTTCAGCAATGGCAGGATCACTGGTATTTATTTCATTAAATCCGACAGGCAGCAGGCTGGTGACAGCGATCAGCCACCAGGAAATATTCAGCTGGCATTTCAGGGACAGCCTTTTCAGGTCCGAAACAGATAGAGAAAATACAGCGGAAATAGAAAAGGAATTGGCCCTGGAACTGGAACTGAAAATGAAGATGGCCACAGAAACAGGGTCAGGATCTGTGTCAGAACCGGGATCAGAAAAAGCTGCTGCCGAAGAGTTAAGCAGGAAGGGCCGTCTGCACGGGATAGCAGAGGGCAGAAACCTGATCGTGATCCAACTGGAGGCGTTCCAGAATTTTCTGATCAATGCAGTCTACAACGGACAGGAAATCACGCCGAACCTCAACAGGCTCATAGCCGGGGAGTCTATATATTTCAGCGGTTATTATCAGCAGTTGGGCAGGGGCAATACGTCGGACGCCGAGTTTGTAACAAATAATTCGCTGTATCCGGTCATATACGGACCGGTATATGAGATCTACCACAGCAACCGATTCTACGGACTTCCCTTGGTCCTGAAGGAGAAAGGCTACAGGACGGCCGTTTTCCACGGCTATAAGAAATCCTTCTGGAACAGGGATAAGGCATATCCGGGGCAGGGATTCGACATATTTATCGGCGAAGAGGACTTCGTCATCGATGAAAGAATCGGTTTCGGCCTGTCAGACAAATCTTTCTTCAGTCAGTCGACCGATTTCATAAAGAAACTGGAGCAGCCGTTTTACAGCTTTATCATCACGCTTTCTTCACATGTACCTTACAAGCTGCCTGCCTCCTGCCAAAAACTCGAACTGCTTGCGGAAGACAGGGATACGCTGTTCGGGGACTACATCCAGGCGGCCCGTTACGCGGACGAGGCAGTCGGAGAATTTATAGACTCCCTGAAGGCAAACGGGCTGTATGACAATTCTATGATAGTATTATACGGCGACCATTTCGGCATTGACTGCAAAAATGATGCCGCCGAACGTGTTAAGGCCTTCCTCGGCCGTGACTATACCTACAATGAGATGATGAACATACCGCTTATCATACACATTCCGGGCTCAGGCGTACATGAAACGGTCGACATCGTTGGCGGCCAGGTGGATTTCATGCCGACTGTCCTCAACCTTATGGGGATTTCCGGAAATAGCCTGGTTATGTTCGGCCAGGATCTTCTTCAGGCCGAATCAGGCTTTGTTGTTTCCCAGACTTACCTGCTCAAGGGTTCGTTCATCGATGACCACAAGGTTTTTGAAATGGCCAGGACCGGCATATTCGAAGACAGCAGGGCCTGGGACAGGAAAACCGGAGAGCCTGTCAGCCTTGATACCTGCCGCGAAGGATATGAAAGGGCTGTGACGGAAATCGCAAAAAGCGCGTATCTGCTGGAAAATGACCTCCTGAAAGATATCAGTCCGGGCAGCGCCCCGGGTCCAGGCGTTGCCGGCGACAGTCCGGCCGGTATCCGGCAGGATAGTGATAATGTATTCATGCAGCATGATTCCATCGTCGATATAGCAACCATGGATGATGCAGAAGACATCATCGGCGCTCTTGACTCAACCTACAGTAAAGGATCCAGGCTTTATCTCACCGAACTGGCCGAAGACGGACATGGATCTCTCGCAATGCCGGACGGCCGCAGTTTCGACAAGCTCCCGGAATGGCTCGCCGGACATCCTGACACGTTTCTGATAGTCCCTGTCAGCGATGCAAATATCGACGTCCTGAAACTGCTGAACAAATTGCATCCGGGTATATGCCCGCAGGTAATACCCCTCATACAAGATTTTGGAGATTATGTAAAGGCAGAATACAGGGGATTCCGAAAAATAATGCTGGACCTGGGAGTCTTTTCCGGGATCGATGAAGATTCGCTGGCTGAATTCCTGGACAGGAACAGGATCTCAGGTGCGCTGCTGTCCGCTAAACAGGTCTCCGACCAGCAATTGCTCGGCTTACTGGAATCGAAAAAAATCGCTGTATTTGAAAGGTAATACGCCAGGCGTCAATTTTGTAATTGACTATTTCGATAATAAATATATAATGAGTTTTGGCTGAACTTGTGACAGAAAGAAGGGTTGAGTATACATGAAGCTTGGCATAGCAGGCCTGCCCAATGTGGGCAAAAGTACTCTTTTCAACGCTATTACAAAAGCTGGTGCAGAAGCGGCCAATTATCCTTTCTGCACCATAGAACCGAATGTGGGCATCGTTCCGGTCCCTGACGAAAGGCTGGGCAGGCTCGCCGAAATGTATGATCCTGTCAAAGTGACTCCGGCTATCGTGGAGTTTGTCGATATAGCGGGCCTCGTAAAGGGAGCGAGCAAGGGAGAAGGCCTCGGCAACAAGTTCCTGTCGCATATCCGGGAAGTGGATGCGATAGTTCATGTGGTCCGCTGCTTCGATGACAGCGATATAGTACATGTGGACGGTTCTGTATCCCCTGCCAGGGATGTTGAGACGATAAACCTGGAGCTTATCTTTGCAGACCTGGAAATGCTGGAAAGGCGTATCGACAAAGCGAAAAAAATGCTGAAAGGCGATAAAAAATACCAGGCAGAGGTCGATCTGTATGAAAGGATAAAAGAATCCCTGGAATCCGGGACCCCGGTCAGGGCAATGTCCTTCACTGAAGAAGAAAAGCAGCTGGTTGACCAGCTCTTCCTCCTTACCTCGAAACCTGTCCTGTATGCTGCAAATGTTTCGGAGGATGATCTGCAAAACAGTGAAAACCATTTCGTTGAAGAACTCAGGAGGATCGCGGACAGGGAAGGCGCTGAATTAATAGTGGTCTGCGCAAAGATCGAAGAAGAGATCGCACAGTTTGAAGATGAAGAGAAAAAGCTGTTCCTTGAAGCACTGGGTCTGAAGGAATCAGGCCTTGACAAGCTGGTCAGGGCAAGCTACAGGTTGCTTGGACTTATAAGCTTTCTGACCGCGGGCCATCCGGAAGTCAGGGCGTGGACAATAAAAAGAGGCACAAAAGCGCCCCAGGCTGCGGGCAAGATACACAGCGACATGGAAAGAGGCTTCATAAGGGCCGAAATAGTATCATACGACGACCTGATGAAATGCGGTTCATACGCCGCGGCGCGTGAAAAAGGGCTTGTGCGCTCCGAGGGAAAGGATTATATCATGCAGGACGGAGACGTGACTCTATTCAGATTCAACGTATGAGCGGCGCATCCAAATGTGTCATGCTTTTGGTCCGGAAGTTGGAAGCCTTTTTTTCTCAGCTTCGCCGAGTATGTTCTCAAGATCGATTATGGAGTATAATTTTTCTCCCTTTTTGCCGATCTTCTTGATGTAGGCGGCGGTCCCCATGTTCACGACTGACGGGGCCTGTTCCACTTCCCCTTCTTCAAAACGCATGATCTCCGTCACATCGTTGACGATAAACCCGGCATACCTGTCACCGATCTTCGTGACAAGGATCTTGGTCTTCTTGCTGACAGGCGCGTCTCCCAGTTCGAATCTTTTAACGAGGTTGATGACGGGGAGTACCGTATCCCTGTAGTTTATGATCCCCTCAATGAAGCGGGGCATTTTCGGCATCTTCGCAGGCTCCTGGTACCTGATTATCTGGAATACCTGTGATGCTTCGGCTCCGAACAACTGGCCGTTAAGGTTGAATATAACAGCATTCATTTCGCTCATGTGACAACCTCCTGTATTCGTCTTAGCCGGTTTAATGCCGGAATACGGTTGATAGATATATTATAGCACAGAATTCCGACACAATGTTAGTAAAAACACTCTTGACACCGGAATCGCTCCATGCTAAGATAATATAAATTTATCCGAGATCAAAGGCAATGACCAAGGGAAAGTAAACCGCACAATGCCTCCGGACAGCGAGCCGGGGATGGTGGAAGCCCGGTGGGGTATAACGGTCGAAGTTCCCCTTAGAGCCGCAGGCTGAAAGATACAGTAGGCCGAGCCGGGTTTCCCCCGTTACAGGGATAGCGCATGATAGTGCGTGACAGAGTGGGCTTTTGCCAATTTGAGTGGTACCGCGTGGAGTATAACTCTTCGTCTCATACGAGACGAAGAGTTTTTTTTATGTTATGGAAAACCTTAATACGTCAGAAGGAGGATCGACGTCATGATCGTAGTAATGAGCAGGAATGCCACGAAACAGGAAATCGACAATGTCGAAAATAAACTTCAGGAACTGGGTTTCAAGACACATCCGATCTTCGGGGAAGTAAAAACCGTCATTGGCGCCATTGGTGACAAGCGTATCCTTAATACCGTAAACATCACTACGATGCCGGGAGTCGAAAGCCTTGTCCCCATCATGAAGCCTTACAAGCTGTCCGGCAGGGAACTGAAGCAAACTCCGAGCGTCATCGACATTGGCGGGATAACCGTAGGCAGCAGGGAACTGGCCGTCATTGCCGGGCCATGTGCCATTGAAAGCGAGGAATCGTTCATAGAAACTGCATTGAAGGTAAAAGAGGCAGGCGCGTCCATCCTGAGGGGAGGCGCTTTCAAGCCACGCTCTTCCCCTTACTCCTTCCAGGGACTCCAGGAGGATGGGCTCAAAATCATGGCAAAAGCGAGAGAGATCACAGGCATGAAGATCGTGACCGAGGTGGTCGACACGCGGGACGTAGAATTGGTTGCCTCCTATGCCGACGTGATCCAGATAGGTGCGCGGAACATGCAGAATTTCAGGCTGCTGCATGAAGTGGGCCTCACCTCGAAGCCCATACTGCTCAAGCGAGGCCTTGCAGCCACGATCGAGGAATGGCTGATGGCAGCCGAATATATAATGGACGCCGGAAATGAAAACATCATACTGTGTGAAAGAGGAATACGCACATATGAGACCTCGACAAGGAATACCATCGATATAAGCGCCATACCCGTGGTGAAAGAGCTTTCGCATCTCCCGATAATAGTGGATCCGAGCCATGCAGCCGGCAACTGGAAATACGTAGGCGCCCTGTCCAAAGCCGCCATAGCCGCAGGCGCCGACGGGCTTATCATCGAAGTGCATATCGACCCACCGAATGCTTTGAGCGACGGTCCCCAGTCTCTCAGACCATCCAAATTCAAACAGCTTATGGAGGAATTCCAACTGGTGGCATCCGCTGTCGGGCGCAGTGTCAGGTAACCTGAAGGCGCTGCCGGGTCAGGCTGACAAGGTCATAAAAGGACCCTGTCAGCCTGATCCCTGTTTCATTTCAAGTTCTTCTCTCGTCATGCCTATCTCATCATAACAGACCACTATGTTCTTGCCTATCTCCTTTGCGTGATAGAGCGCCTGGTCCGCCATTTCTATGACATCCTTTATGTTTGAGGAATGCGCCGGATACTGGGCGATGCCGCAGCTGGCGGTCACCACCTGCCTCCCGAACTTGATCCCGAGCCGGATGCACTGCTTCTCCAACTGCTT
>JAAZKL010000314.1 GCA_012799845.1 Clostridiaceae bacterium | reverse complement strand
TCATTGCCAGATTGCGCGCAATTTTCATTTTCCGACTACCTCCAGTCCCGATATATATCTGTCCAGTTTGTCAGTGCCGCTGAATTTGGATATCCTTATGCTTTCTGCTTTTTTTATGTCAACCTGAATATTGAACTCCCTCAACTCGGCCACTTTGTAGCTTATGTCCATGGCTTCATACAATGCATAAGGATCGCCGATAGCCTCGATAACATACGGGACAGGATACCTGTTCCCGTTTATGAGTATGGTCGGCCCCGCGCATATCTGCTCGCTCATCGGCACGACACGCTCGCCGTTTATGGCGATGGCCTGCGCTCCTGCTTTTTTCAGATCGTTCAGTATCGTCCTGATATCGTGGTCATGTATGATGAACCATGAATAAGGCATATCGGGCTCCCGCGCCGGAGCGTCGTCGAGAGTGACAGTGATCCCCGGCCCTTCTACCCCCACAAGGCCTGTGTGCAGCTTGATGATCTCCCATTCCCTGCTCATTTGATCGTCATTCTGTAAAGCTATATATTCCCTTATGATATCATTCTGCAACGCGACGTTTTCATCGATCGCCGCCCTGAGCCCGTCGATCTCCCGTTTCAGTTCCGTTATCTGTTCCTTGAGGATATTGGAATTCAGCGCGCCCGAAGCGGTCGCCCTCCTTGCGTTGAGCGTGCTTTTAAGCTGCCATGCCATGACAGTCCCAAGCAATATGAAGACCATGAATAAAATATAACGGCTCGCAGGCTTTTTCATAGCTACTCCCGAAAAAATCCGTGTCTTAACTCAATTCTACTTGTTAAGCAGCGCGATTTCAAGTGAAAGCTGTGATGACCGGACCTGCTGCCGGCCGCCCGAGCCGTTGTCGATGCAGATTTTTGATGCAAATCATGGCAATTTTTTAACTGCGGCTTATTTCCCTTACCTTTCTGGCATATATATTCGTCAGTTCCTCCGCGAATTCTTCGCTGAAGCCTTCGCCGATGACGCTGCATACAGGCCTCTCGGCATCCGGCAGGATCAGGACCCATCCGTTTTCGTTATATACTTTTACGCCTTCGAGCATTTCGATCCTGCTTCCTTAATGTTCCTGTATTATTTTCCTGACAACCTTTCCTTTTGCATTCCAGCCGCACTCCACTTCTTTCCTTCGGATGTGGATCGCCGGCAGCATGTCTACCATCTCATGCAGGCTGGTATTGTTTATCTTCATGAAATCAAGGAGTTTCAAAAGTCCGGCTGCCGCGTCGAAATACATGGTGAACTGCTCCATCAGTTCCTCCTTCGCCCCTCTTGCCAGCAATTCCGCCATTATATCCCTGGCCGCCGTTTTTGTGCGGACGACATTTCCCTGGTACTCTTCCGCCATCCTTTCGATCGCCTGGCTTGCTGAGACAGGCACGATCACCGTGCTGCCTTTTATCTTCTTCATGACCACCAGTGAGACGAGGGCCATGAACATATCATCGGTAACGAGCCTTCCCATGGCGTCCACCAGAAGCATTTTTTCACATGATTCCTCTATCGAAACTCCAATATCGAACCTGCCTGTTTTTACATAATCACAGAACCTTTTTATATCACACTCCGTGTCATCAGGGGCAGTTTCAACAACACATCCGGTATCTGCCAGCAGGTCCGATACTGCTTTGGTGATATAATCGGAAACTTTTCTCATTGCGATCCTGAAACCAAGTCTCTCTGATTTGACATCTTTAAGTATGCTTTTGAAATAAAAATCACTGAACCCGGGGATCTCAGTCACCCCTTTCAGGCATTCGCCCTCGCATCTGTTGTAATCATCCCGGTAAAGCAGTGATGCGATCTTCCTCTCAAGCGTTCTGTCTATACTCCTGCCAGCACTGTCAACAAAATCCAATGTCAGCCGCTGACTGCTGTCTCCGCAGACTGCTGCATGGATCCCTCCGTCAAGCCTGTAAAGCCTGATGGCGGATCTCAGTGCAGGAAGCATCAGCCTTTTGTAATCGTTGACATGTACCCCGGCCGACAGCAGTCCTGAAACAAGGGCGCTTTTTATCATTGAAGCGGCGGGGGTCCCGTCGCTGCTTACCCCGATCGCCCCTTTACTTTTTACAACAACTGCAAAAGCTGCGCCCAGCCTGACTGCAAACTCCGGGGTCATATCGATGTTCACCGTGCCTGTGACGCCCCTGTTGCCGAACAAATGCCTTCCTGCCTTCGATCCCCATACGACATTGGAGCCTATCTCCATGCACTGGTCTATATATTTCCCCGGCCAAATTTTCACAGATGGCCTTATTATCGTCCTTTCGCGGATATGGGAGCCTTCTCCCACAACAGAGCCTTCAAAAGCCGAAACTCCGCTTTCTAAGATCGCCCTGCTGCATATCACGCTTCCCCTGATTTCCGCTTTTTCTCCAATAAATGAGTTCTTCCACAGTATGCTTCTTTTGATGCTGCCATACTCTCCCACGACACAGTTGTCGCCTATCACCGTGTAGCTTCCGATTACGGCGCCGTCCCTTATATGGCAGTCTGCGCCTATTATGCACGGTCCATCGATCCTGGCGGACTTCGCGGCGATAGTCCCCCGGTCAGTCCATACCCCCTGCTTGATTTCGATGCCGGGAATGTCTACCCTGACCCTTCCATCCAATATGTCGAAGCAGGCCTGCATATACGCTTCTATATCACCTATATCGCACCAGTAGTCATCAGTTACATACCCGTACATGCTTCTTTTTTCCTTCATCAGAAGCGGGAACAGGTCCCTGCCGAAATCGAACACCTGGTCCTTTTTGTAGTAATCGAATATTTCGGGTGACAGAATGTATATGCCCGTATTTACAGTATCGCTGAAAACCTCTCCCCAGCCAGGCTTTTCAAGAAAGCGGATAATTTTCCCTTCTCCGTCCGTAACCACCACGCCATATTCCAGCGGGACATCGACCCTTTTGAGGATCAGCGTCGCAAAGGCTCCTTTCTCCCTGTGGAAGCTGATTGCTTTTGTCAGATCAACATCTGTCAACGCGTCGCCGCTGATCACAAGGAACGTTTCATCTAAAAAATCCTCGGCATTCTTTACGCTTCCCGCAGTTCCGAGAGGTTTGTTTTCTATATAATACCTCATCCTCACGTCAAACTGGCTGCCGTCGCCGAAATATTCACATATGTGATCGGGCAGATACTGCAATGTAACGGCGATTTTATCCATGCCATGACTTTTCAGTAATCTTACGATATGCTCCATAACAGGCCTTCCCGCTACGGGCACCATGGGTTTCGGCCTGTTGCACGTCAGCGGTCTCAGCCTGGTGCCTTCGCCTCCTGCCATAATCACTGCTTTCATTTTACGATATCCTCTCACGATTTTTTGATTGCTGGATATTAGTCTTGGCAATTAGACAGAAAAAATTCTGCGGTAAACAGTTCTTGCATTTTTCATATGAAGATTTATATGCTGATCCGTTCAATAATATAGATGACAATAATGGGCAGGGTTACAGCTTCGACATAATGAAATATTAAAGGAAAGCCCTGAACTATTTTCACACAGGTAATTTACATCTCTGAAAAGTCCGGCATAGTCGTGGATAACGGCTATGCCGGATTTCGAAAAATATTTCCGGGTTTGCATGCAATTTGTTGTAAATTCATAATAAGTCAAATATAATTGTAAGGTAACAACAATGCTGGTGGTGTAACTGTCCGGTCACCAGAATGTCGGCATGGATATTCTTTTAAATATGCTCCGCTCTGCTGGTCATTAAACTCGTCATTTTTAAAGAAGATGTATCCATGTAGAAGGAGAATCCCGTAAGCATAGTCAGGCTTCTGGCTTTTTTATGTCTGTTCATCGTAATTATCACCATTAACTCCGGTCTCATGTATCAGGTTGTGAATCCCGTATTTGCACATCTTGAAGGCTTGACGAGCTGGTATTGGGCTGTTCCTTATATCGCGGCACTCTTTGTCATGAGAGATCTGCCCCGGCGAATAAATCGGACCTATATCCTCTATGTGGCCATCGCAATGATCGGACTTTCTTTTATCGGGTTTATGATCCTTGACCGCGGGGCGGCAAGCTATCTTCTGATCAATACACTGATGCTTGGGGCCTTCGGGATATACGACCTGTTTTGGTGGAGCATAAGTTTTGTAAGAACTGCGGCGCTAAGCTAAACCCGGATGTGAAGTTCTGCGCCTCCTGCGGTACGGAGGTATCCGTGTCTTCCGGTCAGGCTGCTACCATGACAGCCCCACGCGTTACAGGCAGCCACAGCGTGTCCGCCCTGAAAAGAAAAACGAAGCCGATGAAAATCCTGATTCCCGTGATTGCAATCGTATTGGTGTTAGTGGCCGGGATCTGTGTTTTGCAGCGTTTTTTCAGCAGTGGGGAAAATTCGTTTGAAAAAGGTGCAACTTCAGAAACAAGAATCAAAGCCAATAAGGACGCGACCGTCGGCAGCCTGAAGGAAACCGGCTGGCAGCTCCAAATTCCCGCAAACACTTTTAAGGAAGACAGTAAGCTGAATATGCGTGTGCTGTCCGTAGCCGAGAGCGCGGAGTATCAAAGCGCAGACTTTGAACTTTACGGCACGCCCGTAGAAATCAAGCTGGAAAACAGGAAAAACGTGAGACTTGGCGGGGCTGTTCCAATAACTGTACAAATCCCGGATGATCTGCTAAAAGACCTCGCAGCGGAAGAACTGTTTTTCGCCGTATATTACAAAGAAACTTTGACAGCCGCAAGGTCTCAGATCCCAAAATCGCAAGCATACAGCAGAAAGAAGAAGCCTTTATCGCGGAACTGAAAAAACAGAATCTGCTGAGCGCATCCAGTTATCAGAAATATTTCGGCATAGACAAAAACCTTGGCAATTTCAATATAGGAGACCGGTTAGCCCGCCTTTACAAGGTGAAAGCGACCGTACTCAGCGTTATGGATAAGGACGCAGCGGCGAAAATTTCAGACGAGTATCTGATAAAAGCTATCGATCAGTGGATCTACTGGAATGATACGGGCGACCGCGAGGGTTTCTACCGTTATATGCGCGAGATGGGATATATTAAAGAACAATATAATACAGATCCGGAATATGCATGGGTCCTGGTGGATATCCTTGACTTTGAGAACGCCGGAAAGTGGGCGGATGCCGACGCTCATGTGGCATATGCGTATAGCTACGGCTATTCACGCGGTTCCTACAGCGCAAGCGTAACTTACGAAGGGGATGACCCGTATGGTCAGGGTCTCGCGGGAACACTGGGCCTGCAGGCGGTGTTTACAGGCGTACCGGATATTATTTACCCGGATAAACCCGTTTCTTTGAACTTATCTTTCACTACAACGAAAAACGATGTCGTGAAGCTTGCGTTTTCGGGTTCAGCGTCTGCTAATTTCGATAAATGGGATATGAATCCGGGCGCTGGATCAAGCGGAGCACGACCGTTTATCAATAAGGACGAAGAATATAACTTTGCTATTAACGCCGGCAGTGGTTCCTCATCTTACAGCGAAACGCTGACGGCAACGCTGGGCTCCGGCGGCGAGGGGAGCCGCATCGCACTGCGCACTATATTTTATCTGGGCGTACCTATGGGGACCAACTATGTTTACGAGTATAGGCAGGTAAACTGACATTAACTAAGTATAAAGAAATGTAACAGAGCAACAGATGAAAAGAACCAGCCGTGCAGCAGTCAGTTACGCTTGAGTATGGCTGGTTCTTTTTTGTTCGGATTTGTCACTCAGGTTTTATCTTGAATCCCTTTGTGGACACCCCTTAAAGACTCCCTTTTTATGACCTCGCCGGCTGCTGCAGGTAAACTGTTTCTATCCTTTTACCGACAAGTCTCCATACAAGGGGGATAATTACTATCTGTACAAGTGACATTATGCTATTCTGGATAGCCCTGTCGGGCAGCATCACGAGGAAACCTTTTCCCTGCAGGATAGTGAGCCAGAGCGTGTTGAGCCCCAGGTTGACAAATATCGAAATGCATAATACAGCCATCGCTGTCCTTGCCAGGTTCTTCGGTTTTCTGTATAAAAAGAGGCCGTATATTGTTCCGGACAGAAAGGCAGTGAGCGTGAATCCGGGAAAATAACTGCCCTTAGACGCAATGGCCATGCCAAGCAGATCGCTGAGCGCTCCGCATATTCCTCCATATATAGGGCCAAAAAGCATCCCGCTGAGAGAAAGCGGTACGAATCCAAAACTGATCCTGATGATATCGGCCTGTATGACCGGTACCACATGCGTCAGCAGTACATTCAGTGCTATCAGCATGCCCATG
>JAAZKL010000313.1 GCA_012799845.1 Clostridiaceae bacterium | reverse complement strand
TCGGCGTAATGAAGGTGCTCGGCTGCATGCTCGGCGACATAAGGAACCTGTTCCTCTTCGAAGCAGCACTGATAGGATTCCTGGGAGGATTGCTGGGCATAGGCTTCAGCTATGGGGCTTCCGCGCTCCTGAACCGATATGCGGGAGGCCTGTTCGGAGGCGGATACTATTATTACGGCAGCGAATCGGACAGCATCGTTTCGCTGATACCGCCGTGGCTGGCTTTGGCGGCGCTCGCTTTTGCCACGATGGTAGGCATCATATCCGGCTTCATGCCTGCAAGGCGAGCAATGAAGCTGAGCGCGCTGGAAGCGATCAGGACGGAGTGACGGACGAACCGGACAGAAAAAAGGGGGAAACTATCCCCCTTTTTTTGTACCTGATTTGTAATACAACAGTGCTTTTTTAGTCCTTGATCGATGATGCGTCAGTGTTTTATTGGTGCATCATCGGTACTTAATGTGAAAAATTATTGGAGACAGCCGCATGTTCTGCCGTTTGTGCCAAAATTTCTGCAAGCGGATAGTGCCTTATATGTTAAACTTTATCCAATCAGAACTTTGTTCGATCAGAAGAGGAGGGTGTACAAAAATTGGATTGTTGCAAGCAATAACAGCCAGCATTTTGTATTTTATCAATAAATTAGTTGCCATAATCTTGAATAGACCTAATTATGTAATTTGCCTTTTGATAACATAGCCAATTAGACACACAACAATCAAAATTTTGTACACCCTGCCCTATATTTCCCTGGGAAATACTACATTCCAAGGGGAATTACCCTTTGTGTGTTCTTCGGAGCTTCACCGGAGCTTCACCGGAGCTTCACCGGAGCTTCATCAGGACTTCATTGGTGTACTTCAGTGCCCTTTCAGTACTTCCCCAGTACTTCCCCGCAGCACCCTCAGCGCTTTTTCGATACTTCCTCAGTACTTCCTCGATACTTCCTCAGTACTTACTCAGTACTTCTCCATGTCGTGCTGCCGGATCTCTTTCCGTTTTATCTTGCCGCTTATGGTCTTGGGGAGCTCGTCCACAAATTCGACGATCCTGGGGTATTTGTACGGAGCGGTCACCCTTTTGACATGTTCCTGAAGTTCCTTGACGAGTTCTTCGCTGGGCTGCCACCCCTTTGCCGATACGACGGTCGCCTTTACCACCTGCCCCCTCACGGGATCCGGCACTGCCGTCACTGCGCATTCGAGGACCGCAGGGTGTTCCATCAGGGCGCTTTCCACTTCAAAGGGGCCGATCCTGTAACCGGAGCATTTTATTACATCATCCGAGCGCCCGACGAACCAGAAGTATCCGTCCTCGTCGCGCCATGCCACATCTCCGGTGTCATACACGCCGTCCTTCCAGACCCGGGAAGTGGCTTCCTCATCCCTGTAATAACCCTTGAATAGCCCGGGGGGCACTTCCTTGTCGAGACCCTTTATCACTATCCTGCCTTCGACGCCGGGAGGGCAGCTGTTCCCATTGTCATCGACGATGTCTATGTTATACAGCGGCGACGGCTTGCCCATCGAACCGGGCTTTGGTTTTATCCATTCAAAGTTGGCGCAGAGCACCGTCGTCTCTGTCTGGCCGAAACCTTCGATTATGTCGAGCCCCGTTGCCTTTTTGAACTGGTTGTAGACCTCCGGGTTCAGCGGCTCGCCTGCCGTGCATGCCGTTTTGATGCTGGAAAGGTCGTATTTCGTGAGGTCCTCCTTTATCAGGAAGCGATATATGGTCGGCGGAGCGCAGAAAGAAGTGATTTTGTACTTCTCCATTGCTTTCATGAGCCTGTCGGGTACGAACTTGTCCATGTCGTAGACAAACACTGCAACTCCGCAGATCCACTGGCCGTATATCTTGCCCCAGGCGCATTTTGCCCATCCGGTTTCGGAAACCGTGAGGTGAAGTCCTTCACTGCCCAGCCGCTGCCAGTAATGCGCGGTAACCATATGGCCTATGGGGTAATTGAAGTCGTGTACGACTATCTTGGGCATGCCTGTAGTGCCGGAGGTGAAATACATCAGCATATTGTCCCGGCCGCCGGCGGCTTCGCTGCCAACAGGCCTTGTCCACTCCGCAGGTGCATTTTCCAGTTCGGTTTCGAAATCTATCCAGCCTTCCTTTTTATCGCCCACCAGGGCCCTGTGCATCAAGGTTGGGGATTCAGCCATCGCTTCTTCTACGTAGGAGACTATTTCATGGTCCGTTACTGAAACGATCATTCTTATCAAAGCCGCGTTGTTCCTGTACACTATGTCCTTTTTGGTCAACTGGACCGTTGCCGGAACTGATACGGCGCCGATCTTTTCGAGCGCCAGCGTACAGACCCAGTAAAGCCAGTGCCTCTTAAGCAGCAGCATCACGGTGTCGCCTTTCCTGATCCCGTATTTTCTGAACAGGTTGGCCACCTTGTCGCTGAGCCTTTTCATATCGGCGAATGTGAATATGCGCTCGCAGCCGTGGTCGTTGCACCATACCATCGCGGTCTTGTACGGTTGCTGAGCAGCCCATTCGTCAATTACATCATAAGCGAAATTAAAGTTCTCCGGGACTTTCACCCTGTAGTTTTCCTTGAAATCCTCGTAGGAATCGAAATCCTGTCTGTATAGAAATTTTTCAAGCATTATATCTGAACTCCTTTTGTTTGCATACTGATGTCTCTGTTACAGTTTGTCATTAAGGATCACTGTCAGGAACTTGCACGGCTTGTCGTCAGCTGCGGTCTGGCCGTGAGGGATCGTCGGGTCGAAATACAGCGAATCGCCGGGCTCGAGTATTATCTCTTTGCCTGCGAGTATGACCTTTATCCGTCCCTCCAGGGCAAAGTTGAATTCCTGCCCGGGATGGGTCACCAGCGACATGCTTTTATTGTTTTCCTCCGGGTCTATCGTCACAAGAAGCGGCTCTATCTTCTTGTTCATGAAGCTGTATGCGAGGCTCTGGAATTTGTATCCCTTGTAACGCTCGATATATGGAGCTTCACCGTTTTTGACGTGACAGTAGCTCTGCAGCCGCGGAGTGCTGCCGGTCAGCAGTTCGTTCATCTCCACATCCAGGATGCCTGCTATCTGGTACAGTGTTGATATGGGAACGCCCTCCTCGGCATTTTCATACCGCATGTACAGATCTGCCGGGATATTGAGCCTTTTGGCCAACGAGTCGGCTGTCATTCCTGAGACTTCCCTTATCTCCCTGATCCGGCCCGCCATTTCCTTTATTTTTTCTGACAAAATCATCCCTCCCGGTGTCATATGAGACATTGATTTTTTGCATTAATACCTATAATAACACAATATAGCCGAGGAATTAAGAAAAAATTTGACAAATTGCTTTTATCATTTGATTTGTAATAAATGAAAATTTTAACCAATTATTAATTTATTATTTTCTATATAATCGTATGATATTTATGGAGGATGCGGATCATGAGCGAACGCGAAAGACAGCTTCTGAAAACAGCCAAAAATGGCGGCATAAAAGCTTTTGAAGAGCTGACGGCGCCCCATCAGCGCATCGTCTACAATTACCTTCTGATCAGCTGTGGGAATGAATACGAGGCATGCCAGCTTACCCAGGATGTATTTGTCAAAGTTTTCGAACTGCTTACATCGCATGTTGTCAACGACGACCTGTTCCCATGCATATACCGCACGGCCGCAGAGGTCCGGCGCCGGCGGACCGGTGCATCAAAAATGATCTCCTGATACGGCAGTCGTGCCGTTATCCATAGAATAAAAACCAGTTCCGCAAAATTCCACAATGCCTGCAAGAACAGAGTTTCCGTGCGTCCCGTAGAACCCGGGCCAAAAATGTTGTAGAATAAGGGTATCACGTTTTTTATCTGTTATAACACGAACGGGGTCAACAAAATGAGTGAGGCAAAAATAAAAGTATTGGTAGTAGAAGATGAAGCATCGATCAGGAAATTCATAGCCATCAACCTGGAGAGAAGCGGTTTTACGGTGCTTGAGGCCGAAACCGGTGAAAAGGCGCTGGAAATGGCGAGGGCATACAGGCCCGAGGTCATGGTGCTCGATGTGATGCTGCCCGGTATAGACGGATTCGAGGTATGCACCAAATTGCGGGACGAGATGCCGGAACTCATCATTATCATGCTGACAGCGAGGGGACAGGATATCGACAGGATCACAGGCCTGGAGATCGGCGCCGACGATTACATGGTCAAGCCGTTCAACCCAAGAGAACTCACCGCAAGGATAAACAGCGTGCTGAGGAGGATCGAGCGTCTGAAAATGCCGGATGATGAGCCGCTTGTCTATAAAAACCTGGTGATGGATCTGAAATCGCAGAAATTTTTCAAGGACAATGTGGAGATAGAGCTGACGCCGACCGAATTTTCCGTTTTGAAGATGTTCATGTCAAATGTCGGCAGGGCGTTGAGCCGAAACGAGCTTTTCAACTCGGTATGGGGAAAGAACTATTTCGGCGATCTGAAAACGCTGGATGTTTACATAAGAAGGATCAGGGAGAAGATAGAGGAAAATCCTTCAAAACCCAAATATATCGAGACTGTTTGGGGATACGGCTACAGATGGTGCGACAGATGACAGGCCCCGGGGAGAATTCAGGATGATTCTTGGTATCAGGAGCAGGATGACATTTGGCTTCATATTGATCATATTGCTGACGGTTCTTGTGATGGAAGCGCTTATCATCAATATCGTGCGCGTCAATTATTACAACAACCTGGAAGCGAGTCTCTACAACCAGTTGAAGATTTCGTGCGAGATGTATTCAAGGTACTTTTCCGACGCTTCTCTTGCCGAAAATGTAATGAACAATGTGGATACTTTCTGGAAACAAACGTCGGCGCAGGTCCAGATCATCGACACCGACGGCAGGGTGCTCATGGACTCCATCGGCTACATGCCGGGGGATGATATAAGGATGCCGGATGTGGAGAAGGCCCTCGAAACAGGGAGAGGGGCATGGACAGGCAAGGTGCCTTACGACAGCTACGGAGTGATGGCCGTGTCGGCCGCGCTTGCGGCGGATGGCGAGACAGTCGGAGTACTCCGTTTTATAAGCTCGCTCAGGAGCGTGGATGAGGATGTGAATTCCATCACCAGGATATTTATGATAATCGGAACAGTGGTGGCGGTTATCTCCATCATGCTGACCTTCCTGATTTCGAGCACCATCGTCAACCCGCTGAAGAAAGTGACGTATGCGGCTGCCCGTATGGCGTCCGGAGATATCCGGGCCAGGAGTGAGAAAACGTATAATGACGAGATCGGCAGGCTGTCCGACACTTTGAATTACCTGGCCGAGGAAATCGAAAAAAGGGACAGGATGAAGAATGAATTCATATCTTCGATTTCCCATGAACTGAGGACGCCCCTCACTTCGATAAAGGGCTGGGCCGTCACTCTGAAAGAGGTCAGGGACGAGGACAGGGAACTGCACGCGACCGGCCTCGACATCATCGAGAACGAATGCGACAGGCTCACCGCTATGGTGGAGGAGCTTCTGGATTTCTCAAGGCTGGTCTCGGGCAAACTGACGATCAATAAGGAAAACGTGCAGTTGGAGGAGTTCGTCGATATGGTCGGCAGGCAGTTGGCGCCGAGAGCGGCCAGGGACGGGATCCATTTCAGCGTCGAGGCGGAAGGGGAGCTGCCTGAGATAGTGACTGACGGGAACAGGCTGAAGCAGGTCATCATCAATGTGCTCGACAACGCGTTCAGGTTCACGCCCGCCGGCGGCAGCGTCCAGTTCAGGACCGCGGTCAGCGGCGGCGAGGTTATTTTCACTGTGAGCGATACGGGCTGCGGGATACCTGCCGACGAATTGCCATATATAAAGGAGAAGTTTTTCAAGGGAAGGAACAGCAAGCTTGGCAGCGGCCTGGGACTGTCGATCTGCGACGAGATAATAAGGATGATGGGCGGCAGCTTTGCCATATACAGCAGGGAAAACAAGGGCACCAGGGTCGTGATACGGATACCCTGCGTTATGGAAGGAGGTGCGGCATGAGAGGAAGACAGCGTGAAAGACAGTGTGAAAAACAATATGAAAGACAGCGACTAAGGCATAATGAAAGGCATAATGAAAGGCATAATGAAAGGCAGAATGAAAGGCAGAATGAAAGGCATAATGAAAGGCAGAATGAAAGGCATAATGAAAGGCATAATGAAAGGCAGAATGAAAGACAGAATGAAAGGCATAATGAAAGGCAGAATGAAAGACAGAATGAAAGGCAGAATGAAAGGCAGAATGAAAGACAGAATGAAAGGCAGAATGATAGACAGAATGAAAGACAGAATGATAGACCGCTGGAAAGACACGTCAGGCATCTTTTAATACTCAGCATATTCCTGATCGTTTTGCTGTCCGCATGTTCTCAGGCAGTACCGGAAAGCACGGACAGGATAATCAGCCCTGTCAACCAGGCAGTCCCCGCCGCAGGGACATGGGTCCTGGAAAGACGCCTTTGGGACGATTTGACCGGCGTGTCGGATACGGATGACAGCCTGGCCGGAGAAAAGGTCGGATTTACCCAGGATACCATGCTTTATGCTGGGCAGATATTTACCGATATCAGCTACAAGATCAAACGGGTCAATGTGAATGAGTATTTCCTGCATAAAAACAGGGACATCCTGAATATCCTGAATTTCGAAAACAATGAGATCCTGGTCGTCAATGTCTATTCGAAGGACAGTTTCCTGTTTGAATTCATAATCGATTCGAACAATGAAAAGATCGCGGTCGTCGACGACCGTTACTATGCTATGAGGAAGATTTCCGATGATATCGGCAGTGTGCAGGAGGCGGCAAAACAGGAGACATCAGGATCAGACTTTGAAGATATCATTGCTGAAAAGCAGGCGGTGCGCTCAGGACTGCTGCTGGGAGTGCGCATACCCGTCCAGACTGCGGACGGACTGGGCGATTACAAATACGGTACTTACTGGATATCATGCGTCAGCGGCGAAATCATGCCTGTATACTATACAGACGATATATACCTGCCGAGGATGGACGGGTTCTGGAAGATGCAGGTGGAGAAAATGCCAGGTCCGTCAGGTATCGAAGACTCGCTGCGCGCATACAAGGTCACGAACACATCAGGCAAGGCCGGGACCAAGTCTTCGGCCGCTTATACGAATATTTCCGGACGAATGGAGACCAGGCTTCGCAAGGCAGTTATTTATGTCGGCAATGATTATGCATGTGTTGAAAACACGATCTATGACACGGAGAGCGGAACCGCAGACACGGTATCTGAAAAAACGCTGAGGACCCTGCCCGTTGATAATCTAATGAACGTTGACGGCATAAAGATCTCTGATATGGCCGGGGAAAACGGAACAATGGCCATGGAGAACGCGATTGCGGAAGTGCTGACGAATTCCGGGTACGAGGGCATCGTCATCCTCGACGACGATACGCAGCAGAAGAATTTTGCGCTCTACAGGAAAACAGGCCATTGGTTTTTCAAAGGAAGGATCGACCCGGACCGCCAGGGCAATCTGCCTTATATGGATTTCAATCTCAATCTCATCCCGCCGTCGAACATGGTCGCCTACGACGTGCTCCACGTACCATGGAAAGAAATGAAGGACAGGCACCCCAATGCGACAGACATATACACCTCTCCCAACGAGGATCTGGCTGTCATCCTGACAAGGAACAACATCCTTCTGTACGCCATCGAGGGCAGGAAGCTGTCGGATAAGCAGCTGGCGAAGATCCCGCTGGAGGAAGGCAGCACCGTGATAATGGCCGAATGGTGCATGGGTGAATATGTGTCCAGGTGGGAAAAATCGTTTATAAAAAACAATGATACGCGTGTCGTTTACGACGGGCCTGCTGATGATGAAGAGGCCAAGTAAGGCTGCAGCCCGATCCAGGAATAGGCCAAATAAGGTTACAGCTAGATCCGGGAATAGGCCAAATAAGGTTACAGCTAGATCCAGGAATAGGCCAAATAAGGTTACAGCTAGATCCGGGAATAGGCCAGATAAGGTTGCGCCCGATCCAGGAAGAGGCCAAATAAGGTTACAGCTCGATCCGGGAAGAGGCATAGCCAGACTGCGGCCCGTTTTGGCAGAGTAGTTTCGATTGACTTGGCCGGAGCAATTTCGATTGACTTGGCTGGAGCAGTTTCGACTGACCTGGCTGGAGCAGTTTCGACTGACCTGGCTGGAGTAGTTTCTATTGACCTGGCTGGAGTGGCTTCGATTGACTTGGCCGGAGCAGTTTTTTTGGATTGCGCCAGCTATTTTTTTGCTATCATTTTTTATTTATTATCTTGATTTTGAATGGGTTTCGTGCTAATATTACACAAACGAAGCACAAATGTGCGTCTACCGTGGACAGGAGAGGATATGGACAATAAATCGACATACCTACTGGTGGACAGTGCTGTTCTGCCAGAGGTTTTCACAAAGGTGATCGAAGTCAAGAAACTATTGAGTTCCGGCAAGGCCAGGACGGTGAATGATGCGGTTTCGGCAGTGGGTCTGAGCCGGAGCGCTTTTTATAAATACAGGGATCGCGTATTCCCGTTCTATGAGACTTCCAGGGGCAGGGTGATCACGCTTTACTTTACCGTGGAAGATTTTTCGGGAATACTGTCAAGGATCATCAACAAGATCGCCCAGGCAAAGGCGAACATCATCACGATAAACCAGAGCATGCCTATAAATGGCCTGGCGGACGTCACCATATCGATTTCCACCACCGGCATGACGATGGAACTGGAAAAGTTAATGGAAAGTATTGCAGAGATAGAAGGCATACGAAAACAACAGATACTTGCAAGGGACTGACATAAGGAGGCTGATTTCATGGATATAGCGATACTTGGATATGGAGTGGTCGGCTCGGGCGTAGCCGAAGTCATAAGGAAAAACAGCCGCAGCATCGCGGACAGGGCGGGAGAACAGATCAGGGTCAGGAAGATACTCGACATAAGGGATTTCCCGGACAGCCCTGACCGTGAACTCATTACCAAAGATCCCGAAGAGGTATTCGGAGATCCTGAAATAAAAATAATCGTGGAAACCATAGGCGGCATCGGTGTTGCCCAGGAGTATACGAAGAGGGCGTTCAGCGCAGGAAAGCACGTTGTCACGTCGAACAAGGAGCTTGTCGCCGTCCATGGCCCCGAACTGCTGAAGATAGCAGCCGACAACGGCGTGAGTTATCTCTTCGAAGCCAGTGTCGGCGGAGGCATACCCATAATCAGGCCTTTGAGCCAATGCCTTGCTGCCAACATCATAAACGGGATCACGGGGATACTGAACGGTACAACCAATTATATACTCACAAAGATGCGCAGGGAAAACTGCAGCTTTAGCGATGCGCTGGTAAATGCGCAGAAGAATGGCTATGCCGAAGCGGATCCCACCGCTGATGTCGAGGGGCATGATACCTGCAGGAAAATCGCCATACTGTCGTCCATTGCCTTCAATGAGTATGTGGACTGCAGCAGGATCCATACCGAGGGTATCTCCCGGATCACGCTTGCAGACATGATGTATGCTGAAGCGATGGACTCCGTTATAAAACTGATAGCGGTCAGCAGGAGGGAAGGAGACAGGGTGTTTGCCCGAGTGTCCCCGGTGGTAGTCAACAAAGAGCATCCTCTTGCCGGCGTCGAGGACGTGTTCAACGCCATCGTGGTCAGCGGCGATGCCATCGGAGATGCCATGTTCTATGGCAGAGGGGCAGGCAAGCTGCCTACCGCAAGTGCAGTCGTGGCTGACGTTATCGATATCGTAAAGCATAATGAGAGCACAAAGACCGTCTGGCAGCGAAGGGACACGGACAATATGGTGCCCTTCGGCGAAAGCGTGACCGGATGCCTGGTCAGAGTTGCCGCAAGGAATAAAAATGAAGCGGCTGCCGACATCGAAAAGGTATTCGGCCGCGTGGAATATGTCAGCGCGGACATTAAGGGGATCGATGACGAGCTTGCATTCACGACCGCGAAAATGACTGAATCGAACCTTTCTGAAAGGATCGGCGAACTGAAGTCGATGAGGTCGATAAAAGAGGTCGTCAATGTCATAAGGATACTGGAGCTGTAGTAGGATATCGGAACTGCTGGGATGCTGGAACTGCGGGGATCCCGGAACAGCCGGGATTCAGTAACTGCGAGGATCCCGGAGGCATGAGGACTGTGGCTGTATTGGTACTGCGGGGGTCCCGGAACTGCCGTGATGCTGGAACTACGGGGATGCTAGAACTGCGTGAAATGCTCCCGGAGACATGAGAAATGTAGCTGTATTGGTACTGTGGGGGTTCCGGAACTGCCGTGATGCTGGAACTGTGTGAAATGCCCCAGGAGCCATGAGAAATGTAGCTGTAGGATGCCACAGTCACAAAAGGTCAGAATGCGGGAGTGCCAAGGACATAAGAGCCCGGGATGCAAGAGCGCCAAAGTCATAGAAAGTCGGAACGGTAAGAGGCAATCCGGGAAAATATCGGAGAGATAGGAGGCAATTCGGGAAATACCGGAGAGATAGGAGGCAATCCGGGAAATA
>JAAZKL010000312.1 GCA_012799845.1 Clostridiaceae bacterium | reverse complement strand
TACCTCGTGGAATTCAGGGGTTATGAGCTTTCGGGAAATGATCTCCGGATCATGGGAAGCCTTCACCACGTTCTGATCGATATCGAGCGCATCGGCGATTATGCTGAGAATATTGCGGAGTATGCGGCCGAATATCCGGAGAACATAGCTGCCATGTCGCCCGACGGCAGGGCGGAGCTTGGCGCGATGTCTGACAAGACGATGGAGACGTTGCGGACGAGCCTGGAAATTTTCAACGCCCGTGATGCAAACCGCATAAAGATCGTCGAGGAACTCGAGCAGGAAATCGATGTAATGAAAAAGACATACATCAGCAACCATGTGGACAGGCTTCAGCAAAAGGCGTGCGATCCCAGGCTGGACGTGCTTTTCACCAATATCGTGACCACGCTCGAAAGGGTATCGGACCATGCGCTCAATATTGCCCAGTCGCTGGAGAACGGCTGATTCTTTACGGGATGGGAAGATCATGAGAAAAGTAACGGATGTCACTGCGGCGATAATCATAAAAGGTGATAAGGTCCTCATTGCCAGAAGAGCGCCTGGTGAAAACATGGCAGGCGGATGGGAGTTCCCCGGTGGAAAACTCGAGCAGGATGAGACTGCCGAAGAATGCCTGAAAAGAGAGCTCTTTGAGGAATTCAGCATAGAAGTCGATGTGAAAGATTTTTTCTGTGAAAGCGTATATGAGTACCCCCAGGGAGCGATACGTCTGCTGGCGTACTTTTCCGAGATAGTCAGCGGAGAGATATGCCTCACTGTCCACGACGAATACAGGTGGGCTGCCGTGGAAGAACTGCCCGGATACGGGATGCTCCCGGCTGATGTGCCCATAGCTGAAAAACTGGCTGGATTAAGGCATTAAAGCATCGTTGACGTACTGTTCTGCTGAGGAAGCTGCAATGGCGCCGTCGTGCCTCCTTCGAACACCTTTATTCACGGCCAGATGCTGCGCGGGTCCACTCCGTAGACCTGGACGATCTCAAGTTCGGGACTGTTGGCGATATCTTTCGGGGTGACGATCATGCCCCCGTCGCTGTCCAGATCATAACCAAAGTAACTGTATGCCTGCCAAATCAGATGTGAGCAGTGGGTACCCTTTATTTTGTCCCTGTCTGCGGATTTGGGGCTGAATATGCCGATCGTCAGGCTGTAAGGGATATCGTTCAGCAGTTCCAGCGCTGTCAGTGCAATTTCCTGCATTTCCTCATATGCTGCGCGTTTGGGTCTGAGAAGCATAAAATTCGGATAGACCGTCCATTTTCCTATATCCTGTATGGAGGAGTTCTGACCCAGCACAACCGACTCCAGCGTTTTCCCGTTCTGCGCGTCCACCACCAGCGCCGAGTGCCCGTTCCGCCAGCCATATGTATGCGATGATTTTGTCACGAATATGTACCCTTCGTGGACAGGCGCCAGTTCAGTACCGTGGGCATAATTGCCCTGCTCGTCTACGATGGCCTCTTCCCTCGAGATCGGGCTGTTTTTTTCGCAGACGTAGTCTATCTTCCTGAAAAAGTTGTGCTGGAAACGCAGCAGCCGCTCCCTCCAGTCACCGTAAAGCTCCCTGATCTCGTCCACCGCAGGTTTCCCGAGACCTGTCTGGAGGTACAGCAGATTGTAATCCTCCTCGGTGAATGAATCCTTCCGCAGAACAGGATCAAGATCGGCCACCGGGTAATCAGGGTATATGTGGGCCTTAGGCTCTATAGCCGCCATGGACAGCAGCATGAGGCTTATCACTGCCGCAACTGTCAGAAGTATTGTGGCTGATATGCGCAGGATACGTGTTTTCATAGGCGGCTCCTGTGATCCCTCCAACTGATGTTTCGATAGCTGTCCGGGAAACAGTTCCTGTGACCGTT
>JAAZKL010000033.1 GCA_012799845.1 Clostridiaceae bacterium | reverse complement strand
TGTCTGCATGATCCCGGACTATGTGAGCAGGGACGGCAGAGCCAAGGCGATTTTCAGGCTTGGAGGCGATGAATTTGCGGCTGTAGTCGATGAAGTCGACATGGAAAAAGTCGGAGAAATCGCGCAGAAGTTGATCGATATGATAAAGGAGCCGTATTTCATATCAAATCATGAACTTGATATTTCCTGCTGTATCGGTATTAGTACGTATATGAACGACAACGTGCCCGTGGATACGCTGCTCAAATACTCGGATATAGCGCTGTATGAGGCCAAAAGGGTACATGGAGCTTACAAGTTCTATGAGTTCTCACATTCCAGCATGTACCTGAATGAAATAAAGATCGAGAAAGAACTGAGAAAAGCAATAAAAAGGAATCAGATCGAAGTCTATCTTCAGAGCCTGGTGGATACTGACGAAAGAATATTAGGCGTACAGGCGCTCGTGCGCTGGCTCCATCCGGAGTATGGCGAACTTGAGCCCGGGCAGTTCCTTCACATCGCGCAAAAAACGGACCAGATCATTCTGCTCGGAAACTACGTCCTGCGCAGGGCTCTGATGCATCTTAAGAAGATCCATGAAGCAGGGCACAGGGACCTGTTCATAATGATCAGCTGTACTGCAAAGGAGTTCTACCATCCGGGCTTTGTCAGCACCATAAAATCGGCCCTGAACGAAATCGGTATCGATCCCGGGTATCTCAAGATCAACCTTGAGGACAGGTTTTCATTCCAGGCTGCGCAGAACGCATTGGCGATCATTAAGGAACTGAATGAACTGGGCGTCCGGTTTGCGGTCAATGGATTCGAAAGTGCTTATCCCGCATTCGCGTTCCTGCAGCAGATGCCGAAAGACACGATGATCAAGCTAAACAAGGCTTATGTCCAGAATATCGTGACTGACAAAAGAAACCGCAGTTTCCTGATGGCGCTTATGGACATCATCACCATGTGGGATCTTGATGTGATCATAAGCGGCATAGAAACAGAAGAACAGAAGCAGCTTCTCGATTCAAGGCGGTGCATCCTGCAGGGCTACCATTTCAACATACCAAAGCCGCTTGAACGTTACCTGGAGGATCTGGGGCAAGGAGCATGATATGATATATTACCTGAAATCCGGACCTGTACATAAAGACCGGTATACTTTCGGTTTTCTTGATGAGAACAGGGAGAACGATTACCATAACCAGATACTGAACGGCATATCCAGTGCAGCCCGGGAACTGGGCATAGATATCATCAGATTCGGATACTACTCCTCACATATTGCCTATAAATTCTCCCACCAAGTGGATGTGGTCCTGGACCATATACAGCAGTATGACCTGGACGGCCTGCTGTTCCTTGGATGGACGCAAGCAGGAGCGATGTACAACCGGGCCGATTTTATGAAGCGCTTCAAAGACATGCCGGTACTCAGCATCGGGACCAATTACAGCGACATCCCAAGCGTCTATTTCCCCGGTGATATAGCCATCTATAACCTGACCCGCCACCTGATAGATGAACACAACTATTCAAGGATAGCCTTCATAGAGCACTACAGGGAGGATAACAGAAGCGAGGCATACGAACTGGCGATGAGCGAGGCCGGACTGTACGACCCGTCGTTGTACCTGGGTAATGATATCCTGCCGCCTGACACGGATCAGAGGGGAAGGATGAAAAAAGCGGTCGACATCCTGCTCAGCGTCGGTGCAAGGGCAGTCATACTGCTGTCTTATACTGATACGGTCCTTATCATCCAGGAACTGAGGGAGAGAGGGATCGGCATACCTGATGGAATGGCTGTTGTCAGTTACGGAGACAGTGATTTTGCAAGGTACTCGGTCCCAGGATGTACCACTGCGTATTTTCCATGGAACGAACTCGGATACCAGGCATGCAAAAGCCTGGCCACGCTGGTGAAGACGGGCAGTGTCCCCAAGGAACTGCCGATCGAGGATGAATGCAGGATCATATGCAGGGAGTCCTGCGGCTGCATGCCTTATTACGTCAGACCTGTGGATACCAAAGCTATAAGGCCTGCGGGGTATGGGCCCGATTCCATGACGCGGGCCGACAAGGATGAGATAATAAGGGAACTCGAGACCTTGTACAGCGGCTCCGGCATCTCATTTGAAAAAATCGTGGATTCTTTTATATATTCATGCATCAACAGGGACGACAGGGTGTTTCTGGCGGAACTCAATACCCAGCTCCGGAACATCGGGGAATTTCAGGGCATCAGTAAGCTGGCGGCGGACTTCAGGTATCTTTTCTATCCATATCTCATTTCAGACGCGGATATGATGCTTTGGTCAGGCGACCTGCTCCTTGAGGCACAAACGATAATCGGCCGGAACGAAGCTGCGGTCAGCGGCAGTACCGCGCTGAAAAACAAGGAAGACGACCATCTGCTTCATGTCATAACACAGCGGCTGTTCCTGAAATTTTCGTTGGAGCACCTGCTTGAAACTCTTGAAACCAGCCTGAAAATGCTGCCTGTCGACAGATGCCATATATTTATTTCCAATTCCATTTTTACCGGTACGGATGTAGAGGAGGACCTGTTTGACAACAGCGTCCTGATTTTCAGGTACTGTGACGGTGAAAGGAAAGCGACCACCGGCAAAGCCGACAGCCTGAAACGCCAGCTTGCCGTGATACAGGCTGAAGAGCTTGGCCATGTGTCCCTGGCTTATCTGCTGCATGTTACGGATGAGATCCTTGGGTTCGCCCTGTTTGGTACAAAGGACGGGACGCTGGACGAGATGTTTTTCCAGACCCTGTCGACCAGCATCAGTACGTCACTGCATGGCATAGTTCTGCTCAACAGGCTCGACATAACCTATAAAAAGCTCGTAGAGCATGCCCGGAGAGAGGGTATGGCGGATATTGCGGCAAATATCCTGCACAACGTGGGTAATCTGCTCAACAGCATAAATGTTTCAGTGCATATGATGAACGAATACGCAAATTCGCCGGTCATCAACGATGTAGCCATGGCCGGGAGCCTGATGCAGCAAAACATCGACAGGCTTGAGGAATTCATATGCTCTGACGAAAAGGGCAGAAAGCTGCTGGAATTTTTCCTGCACCTGGGAGGTCCGGCTGAAAAGCTGCGCAATCAATTTCTGGCCAATCTGAGCAGGCTCAGGACGAAAATCAGGAACATCAATGAATCGATTTCCGCGCAGCAGAGCTATGCTGGCGTAGACACCAGGCTGGAGGAACTCCCGGTCGCGCCGATAATCGATGACGCCCTCAGACTGAATGAAGATACATTCGAAAAACTGCAGATAACCGTGGAAAAGGAATATGTGCCCGGGTTTAAGGCGCATGTGCACAGGGCGAAACTGTTTTTCGTCATTTTCAATATCATATCGAATGCAATTGACGCGCTCGCCAATTCGGATACACGGGACAGAAGGCTGACTGTCAGGCTGAATGAGGATGATACCGGCAGGTACCTCTGCATAACCGACAACGGAAGGGGAATTCCCAAAGCAAGCCTGGACAGGCTGTTCGAATACGGTTTCTCAACAAAAGAAGGCAGGTATGGCTATGGCCTGTACAGTTGCGCCGCATATATGGCCGACATGGGCGGGTCGATCAGCGCAGAAAGCGAAGGCATCAATAAGGGCGCGTCTTTTATACTGAAATTTTCATGACAGGTGGAGCATTGTATGGAGAAAAGACTGACCATCGGATTCATTGATGAAGATACATATGACGAAAACCATAATCTGCTGACAACAGGCTTATACAGGTATGCCCGGGAGCATGGGATAAATGTAATACGTTTCGGGCATTTCCATATCCCTTCATTCACAAGAAGTAAAAAACTGGAGAAGATACTGCTTGATCACATGAGCCAGTTCAGGCTTGACGGTATTATTTTTCTGGGCTGGGCGCGGACAACATTCAACAGTGAGTTTACAAGGTTATTCGGAGATATTCCCATGGTCAGCGTGGGATCCACCAGGGACGGGATCCACGGTGTGTTTTTCAACGGGGAGGCTTACCTGGGCGAGATACTGAAGCACCTGCTGTATGTCCACAAGTATCGGAAGATAGCATATATTGCTCCGATCAGGCCGGACAGCAGGGACGATGAGTACCTGAGGATAATGCAGGAGCAGGGGATATATGATCCGGCCCTGTATATATCAAATACTGAACTCGTTACATTGAATCTGGAAAAGAGAGGGAGAATGGCCGTAAAGCTGCTTCTCGATGACAGAGGGGTCAGGCCCGAGGCCATTGTATCGCTGTACAATGAAGAGACCTTAGGGGTGATAAAGGAGATAAAGGACAGGGGATTGAGAGTACCTGAGGATATTGCGGTGACCAGCTATGAAAGCGGGGAGATCGGCAGGTTCTCGTCACCTGCGTACACTACGGTCTATTTTCCCTGGAGGGAACTGGGATACTACGCCTGTGAAGTTATGCACCGGCTGCTCAGGGACGGCAGCGCCCCCATGCGGACTGTGGTGCCTGGAAAGGTGATCTACAGGCATTCATGCGGATGCGTGCCGAGGCCTGTATTTTCGTTGGGTATGGGCAGCCCGTATATGACCGGCAGGCGGTTTGACGAACTGAGCGATTCCGAACTGGAAGACATAGCCGGTCATATCGCGGACAGCACCCCTTTTACCCGCGAAGAAATGAGCGATCTGGTGAGTTCGTTCAAACAGGCGTTTCTTAATATGGAGTATCGTCCGTTCCTGATGAAGTTCGAACTGATGTTGCGGAAAATATCTTACCATGACAGGATAAGCGATTTCGGGCCGGCGGCGGTCATCTTCAGAAAGGTGATAATGCCGTATTTCCTTCCTTACTTCAGTACCGAAATGGAGAAAACGATATGGGCGGATAATATATTCAACCAGATGCAGAGTGTTTTGAAGAACAGGCTTGCCACCGCGATGTTCGCGGAACATGTCGAATATAACAGATCCGAGCTTGTGTTGCGTGAGGTAGGGAAGATATTGCTGACAAACTTCAATATGGACAGCCTGAAGGAGTCGCTTGCGGCAAACCTGCCCAGGATAAACCTGAAAGGGTGCTGGCTTTACTTGTTTGATGATAATGCGGATAACGCACCGTTTTCCTGTCACCTCGAATTTGAATACCATGACGGGAAATGGATCAGGGATCGCCAGCGCAGGCAAAACGCTCCGGTCATTTCGATCGATGATATATTCCATGACGATAAGCCTCATTTCCTCTTGTCCTATTTTCTTTATGCCGGCGAAGAGTTCATGGGTTTCGTGCTTGCAGAACCGGACCAGACGGACATAAGGATCATACGTATCCTCAGCAGCCATCTGAGCATGGCTCTGAACGGGATAATACTGTTCGACAGGCTTGACCGGAGTTACAGGACACTGATGGAACAGGCGCACAAAAAAGGCATGGCCGACACTACCGGTATACTGCACAACATCGCCAATATAATGAACAGTGTGACCACTACCCAGCAGGCCCTCGAAAGTATGATGGAAAACAGTTGCCTTGACGATCTGCAAATGGCAAACAAAATGCTTTCAAACCGGTTCGAGGAGCTTGAGTCCTTTGTCAGGAATGAGGACAGGGGAAAACTGCTGCTGAAATTTTACGCAGCGCTGGGCGATTCGTTCATCCAATTCAGGGACGATCTGAAAGGCCATATCGAAAGGCTCCTTGAGCGTGTCAGCCTCATCGAGGCTATCATCAACACGCAGCAGAGCCTGACAGGCATTAAATCGAATCTTAAGCGCCTTGATGTCATACCGGTCATTGATAATGTTCTGAAAATGTGCCGAAGTTCCATAGAAAAGGCCGGAATAAAGGTGGTCAGGTCATATGACAAATCGGTCAGGGTTCTCGCGCAAAGCACCAAGCTTTTCCATGTGCTGACCAATGTGGTGAAAAACGCGGTTGAATCGATGGAAAGCATTGAGGGCGCGGAGAAGGTGCTTGCCATCGAGGTCACCAGGGACGATGAGCATGTCTGGATACGGGTCAGCGATACCGGGCCGGGCATAGAGGAAGGGAAGCTGGAGAGCATATTTGCCTATGGTTTTACGACCAAGCACAACGGACATGGGTTTGGCCTTCATAGCTGCGCCAATTACATGACTGAGATGAAGGGCAGGATATGGGCAGAAAACGCAAAGGAAGGAAGAGGAGCCGTATTTGTGCTGCAGCTCAGATCTCCGACTTCAGTCTGAAAGCATATGAACAGAATCCTGCCATAGTGCCGAAACATGCGGTGACTACACCTGCCATCCGCATGGCGGG
>JAAZKL010000311.1 GCA_012799845.1 Clostridiaceae bacterium | reverse complement strand
CTGCCATATTGCGCGGCGGCGTATACAAAAACGGCGGATACTGCGGGGAGGCAAAGCTAAATGAGAAAAACGGTGATGAGGACCAGACAATAACAATAGGTGCCGATGGCAAGTTTACGGTCAGGATGGATGAATCACAGTTCTGGGTTGATTCTTTTGACGAGGGATTGAGATACT
This sequence comes from Clostridiaceae bacterium, assembly GCA_012799845.1. Taxonomy (GTDB): domain Bacteria; phylum Bacillota; class Clostridia; order Acetivibrionales; family DTU013; genus DTU013. Next base: position 2,968 of record JAAZKL010000311.1, on the reverse strand, counting down.
CTGATAAACTGGAGCTTATTTGCGAGCTGCGTTATCCGGATGATACCTATTATCCAAACCTGTTGTATATAGACCTCAGTTATAGTGAGAAAGACAAAGTCCGTACCGGGGATGTTACCTTCAAGGTGGACAGAGTCTCGGAAGAAGATAAAAACAAGCCTTTTATTGCCATCCAAAAGGTTGATTTCGGGTTTGCGAGCGGCAGACTTATAGATGTCCGGGGCTTTAAAGGGAAAATAGGTCCCGGGCAGACCTCTGAAAAGATGACCCTCAGTACCACCGCCCTATGGTGGGGAGAAAATGATTTCAGTAAGAAGGATAACCATGACCTTCTCTACAAAGACCAATATGGATTTATTCCTAAAAATCAATCAAATGAGACTATTTTGTATCCGTTCTCGACTATAATGGGAACCCGAAATAACTTTGTTCTTGACAGGTCAACTCTTAAGGGATGGATGGATCCTAAAATAAGCAGGGGTATGAACCTTATAATGACTGATGCAAAAGGTGATGTTTATGATAAAAAAATGCCTTTCCGCATCATCAATATGTATGATATCGATAAGGTACAGGAGGACGATAGCCTGTTTTTCCTCCTGGAAACAATGAGTTCCGGTTTTGGTGCTGATGCAGGGAGTATGGGTCTGGATGACGCTGTCGTCGGCGACGGATTACGTTTCCTGAGCACCATTGGTATCGGAAATACAAGTAATAGCAAATTGTTCAATATGGTTGTATCTCCCACTGTTGATCCAACCGTGTTTATGGCATTTATAGGCGTGAATGCGGGCAATATGTCAAACGATAATGTAACGGGTGTTTACTACGAGAACAATCTGGACAGCGATTTTGATTATACTCCGAGTCTTTTTGATGTAATGGATATGCAAAAAGGAAAGTATTTGGATAAACAGAAGAAAAATAATAATAAAAATCCGGCTAATGGTCTTAGCAAGGGAAACCGTAATATATCATTTACTCTTGGCGGATATATGGAAGCCGAGATCTCCTTTAACTATGAAACGGAAGAATGGGAAATCTTTATATTGAACGGTGGGTTTAATGCCGGCGGTGGTGTCAGTTATGACTGGAATTATAATACTTTCGTAGGTCCTGTACCTGTAACAGGCCAATTTACTGTAGGAGCAACCGCCGAGGTAATTTTCAAGGCGGCTGTCCTGGGAGGAGAGCAAATAAAACTCCAATATAACGAGGATACAGTCAACAATTATCTTACAACCCTCCGAATATATGCATATATTAGGGCTTTTGCCGGTTTGGGTTTTGATTATTCTGTAGCGGCATTAAAAATCGGCTTGTTCGGACAGATCTCGGTGGATGCGCAATTTGCTTTCTTGAATCAGCCGCATATTTCGTCTACTGCTGTCCAAGGAAGAAGGCTTGATGTACGGGGAAGGGCCGGAGTTGAGTTCGTGGCAAAATTCCTTTTTGTATCCTACGAAAAAATCCTGGCATCCATCGAATTTGATTTGTATGGGAAGTCTTACGGTAAATGGAATGATATCCAAAAAACCTGGGAGGATATCAAAAAAGGTTCATCGGGGAAGCCCGGGATATTGTCATACTATGCTGTTCCCATGCCTGACGGTTCGGTAATGTATCCTGTATCAGAAGAGGCAATTATAGAGGATCGAGACTATCTTAAAATGTTTGACCGGTCGTGGACAACACCCTCCAGGTTCGGGTTGTTTTCTCTTGATCCGGAAAATGGGGTAAATGATCTGGAAACCAATTCCTATCCATATTCCAATCCGGTTTTATCCTCTGACGGGAAACTACTATTATATGTTTCGGACGCCAATAGCACCAATGTTGAGGATACAGAGATCCGTTGGAGCAAGATGAATTCTTCAGGAAGCTATCCTAATGGTACTTCCATAGAAGCTGCTTCGGAAAGCTATGGTGACTCTCAGCTTAAGCTGTCAGGGGATGAGGACTTTGCGGCGGCAGTCTGGGTAATGCAAAACCAGAGTATGGTCAAGGAAGCCGGTGAGTCCATTACCAATAACGACCTGGCGTTAATGAGCAACAGCACCGAGATTATGGCTGCCATTTATAACGGTACATCCTGGAGCACAACAAGACTTACAGATAATGCAATCCCCGATATGGCTCCGGCTGTAGCAACAAACGGTGATAAAGTTCTTGTTGCATGGAGAAACGTGTATGCTTCCGATTCAGCCAATCCACTGAATTTTGACGGGAAAGACAGCATCCTTTATACGATATATGACGGGACCACCTGGACCGAGCCCCAAACATTATATAACGGTACATCCGGTTCTGTAAAAGGGCTTGAGGCGGCAATGCTGAAGGACGGAACAGCGGCTGTTACATATACCATAGACACTGAGGGCTTTGAGGACGATGCTCCGCAAAATTCTCAGGGTATAATAAGCAGCCTGGAGACTGTTTATGCTATTGTTGACACAAACGGAGATGTTGTGAAGAATGTCAGAATGACCAATGATACCTATCTGGATGAGAATCCACAAATTGAAGCGGTTATGTTTGATGATGATGTGGAGCGCTTTGTTCTTGGCTGGTACAGCCTTCAGGATGCAGATGGTGTAAGTACCAATGATATCAGACTGTGCGCTTTTGATAAAAATGGTGCGTTGTATAATAATTTTATTGACAGTATAAGCAGCGTAAACGCCAATACTGTTGTCAATATAAGTAGAAAATTCAGATTTGCGAAAAATGCACAGAGTATAGATGATTTGTCCATACTATGGACCGAATCGGAAAATGCCGGTATTGATGATGATGGGAAAGTTTTGGCTGATAAAGACTCACTAAAGGCTGTCAAGTTTGTGAACGACAATGGCAGAATTTATATCACCTCGGCACTGGATGTGGCAGCTATGGACGACTATACTCTCATAGACCATTTTGATGCATATGTATCGGATGAAAATGAGATAAAAGCCGTCATTCTGGG
>JAAZKL010000310.1 GCA_012799845.1 Clostridiaceae bacterium | reverse complement strand
CTCCGTTTGTTGTCCCGTTCCTTGTTCCGTTCGTACTTCCGTTCCTTATCCCATTTGATCCTCCGTTTGTTGTCTGGTTCCTTGTTCCGTTCGTACTTCCGTTCCTTATCCCATTTGATCCTCCGTTTGTTGTCTGGTTCCTTATCTGGTCCGTTGTCCAGTTTCCTGCTGGCGTTTATGCTGCCATAGGTCAGATGCGATTTATTTCCGGGAAATATGGGCAGGGTGTGCAAAAGTTCAACTAATGTGTGTATTTCCCAGTGTTTTTATTGAATTATTACAATAATTGGTGACATAATATTGGCTATAAAGCATTATGGTAAATGAAAAAAGTCATTATCGCACACATTACTTGAGATTTTGCTCACGCAGGCGGCATTATTGCCCCGATTCTTTACCCTGCCGGAGAATTTTGCGGCTGAACTATAATTTATCTGCCTGCAATACTGTGCATCCCGCCTGCGATTCTATGCCTCACCAGTGGTACTGTGCATCCCGCCTGCGATTCTATGCACTGCCAGCGGTGTTTACCCCCCGCCTGTGACCTTATGCCCTGCTTGCGGCTTTGAATACCCTGCCTGCGATGGTATACGATCAACGTGTTATACGGTCGACGTTTGATTTGTATACAGATCGGGCTCTTCCCATCCTGAAATCGACCTTTCACATTTTGATTATGTAGCCAACGCCCCACACGGTCTGTATATACTGCGGGTTTTTGGGATCCTTTCGCTTTTTTCACGGATCTTTCCGGCATGAACAGTGACAGTGCTGACGCCCCCGAAGGCTTCGAGATCCCAGATGCAGTCAAAAAGCTGATCCTTTGAAAATACCTTGTTTGGGTTTCGCGCAAGGAACAGCAATATATCAAACTCTTTTGAGGTCAGGTCCGCGGTTTTGCCGTCCACCCTGACAGTCCGTGCATCAGGGTCGATCTCCATCCCTCTGACACGAATCGCGGTTTCCCTGGATACGGTTTTACCGGTCAGGTGCCTGAAACAGGCGAGATGGGCTTTCACCCTTGCCACCAGTTCTCAGGGACTGAAGGGCAGTAATCGAGACAGGACGGCAGCAAACGACAGGATACGGAAAAATCTTCTGGATATTCTCCGGAAGGACCTGCTGGATATTCTTCGGAAGGACCTGCTGGATATTCTCCGGAAGGACCTGCTGGATATTCTTCGGAAGGACCTGCTATATATTCTCAAGAACCTCTCTTACCTTCTTAAGAGCGGCTTCCACGGTTTTATCCATGTCGTAATACCTGTATTCGCCCAAACGTCCGCCGAAGATGACATTCCCCTGCTGCTTTTCGGCCAGCGCCTTATACTTCACGTACAAAGCTGTGTTTTTCTCATCGTTTACCGGATAATACGGCTCAGTGCCCGGCTTCCATTCCAGGCTGTATTCCCGTGTGATGACCGTCTTGGGCTGTGTTCCGTATTCAAAATGCTTATGCTCGATAATACGTGTGTACGGGGTTTCCCTGTCAGTGTAATTAACCACTGCACAGCCCTGGAAGTTCTGCATGTCCAGGACCTCTGTTTCGAAACGCAGGCTCCTGTATTCCAGGGTGCCGAACTTATAGCCGAAATAGGCGTCTATCGGTCCCGTATAAACCACCCTGTCCGCAATGCTGTCCCACCTGCTTTTTTCGGCAAGGTAATCCGTGTTCGGCCTGACTTCGATCCCATCGATCATTCTTTCGACCATGGCGGTATATCCGCCCGCCGGTATCCCCTGGTAAGCATCATTGAAGTAATTATTGTCGTAAGTATATCTCACCGGCAGCCTGCGGATAATGAACGCCGGTAGCTTTCTGCACGGACGGCCCCACTGCTTCTCCGTGTACCCGCAGATAAGTTTCTCATAGATATCCCGCCCGACCAGGTTTATGGCCTGCTCTTCCAGGTTCTCAGGGCATTTGCTGTAGTCGGAACTGATCTGCTCTTCGATCTTCTTCTTCGCTTCATCCGGGGTCACGACTCCCCACATCCTGTTGAATGTGTTCATATTGAAAGGAAGATTGTAGATCTCGCCCTTATAATTTGCGATCGGGCTGTGGACATACCCGTTGAATTCGGCAAACCGGTTCACATATTCCCATACCTCTCTGTTGCTGGTATGGAAAATATGGGCGCCGTATTTGTGGACCTGGATACCCTCGATTTCTTCTGTGTAGATGTTTCCCGCTATATGGCTGCGCTTTTCAATAATGAGGCAAGTTTTCCCGGCTTTTTTGAGCTCATGTGCAAAAACCGCCCCGTACAGGCCTGCACCCACGATCAGAAAATCATATTTGGCTTTCATTGAAGCAATCCTCCGGAATAAGTGTGTATAATATTAACATTTCTCTTTTCGTCTCCATGCATCCCTCTATTCCTGACAGTATCAGAAATATGGAGGGTATTGCAGTAATGATCTCCAGATAGTTGAGCATATACCGCCGCAGCTTCACGATCTGCATCGCTTGTGCTGCATACTCAACAAAATCCTTCCGACATCGGCTGAATATCCATTATTAAATTGTAAATTTTGAGACGCTCTCCGTAAGGCTCACAGAGCTTTGCTTCGCCGCATTTATCAGTTCCAGGACCTTTGCCGCTCTCTCAGCAACGTCCATGGCTTTCTGCGAAATACTCTGCGTTCCCTTCGCCTGTTCATTGTTGGAAACAGTCATCTCATCTATTGCCATAGCCATGCTTTGTATGGCAACGAGCAGCTGATCGCAGGTCGTTGAAAAATCTGCGACGAGCTCGCTGAAAGATGCCGCGTCATCATAATATTGCTCCCCGATACTTACCATGGTTTCGTAATCATCGATAACTTGCGTGCCAATGAAGTCAAGAACTTTCTCCGAACTTGAAGCAAGGTCTTCCACTGACTTTATTACTTCCATCGTCACACTTTGGATTTTATTTGCGGCATTCCTGGAATCCTCAGCGAGATTTCGTATCTCATTGGCCACCACGGCGAAGCCTTTTCCTGCCTCTCCGGCCCTGGCTGCCTCAATCGCGGCGTTAAGAGAAAGCAGATTTGTTTGTTCTGTTATCTGAAGTATGGAATCTGTAAGTACATTAATGTTTTTAACCTGTTTGGATTTTTCCAGGGCATTTTTCATTTCCGCATTTATATCATCCCGTATTTTAT
>JAAZKL010000309.1 GCA_012799845.1 Clostridiaceae bacterium | reverse complement strand
CTCCCCCCGCCGCCACTGTCGCTGTTTCCGCTTCCGGACTGCGCAGGATTTGCTGCAACGCCTGATTTCAATGCCTCTATTTCTGTCTTGAGCGTCTTGATCTGCTTTTCCTGTTCAGCTATTTTATTATTCAGCTCATTGCCCTTATCCAAAAGTATCTGTATTTGCGCTGACAATTGCTCGAATGCGGCGTCGACATAGCTTTTGCTGACTATGGGATCCTGGTCCGATCCGGGGATTACAGACTGATTTATGGCAGACACGATATTCAGGCTCAATGAAATGACCAGGATCAGCATTATCGTTACTGCTACGAATTTCGAACGGAACTTCATGACCTGCCCCCTTTTCATTTGTTTAGTGCTTCATTCCGTCGGACAATATCTGCACACTATCATTATAACGCAATAATGACAATTTTTGATTACAGAATCCTTAAAAAACTATGACATAACTAAAAAAACCGTCTGATTTCGTGGCAATTGCTCCTGAGTGAGCAAAAATTCAAGTAAAGTGTCTGGCCTTGAATTTTTTCGTTAACTGTAATGCTGTATGGCCGATATTATGTCGCCAAATATTGAAATGCTTCAATAAAATTGACGGGAAATACTAGCTTTAGTTGAAAATTTGAACACAGTGGCTGACAAAAATTCAAGTAAAGTGTCGCGTGTCCCCTCTCGTGAGCAAAAAATCAACTAAAGTGTCATATGACCTCCTTTTATGATTAAAATAGTAACTAAGGTAACGAATATCCACTTCTTGTGAGCAAAAATCAAGTGAAATCGGAGCATTAGCCGGCCTCACAACCCATAACTTTCAGCGCAACTCATAACAAGCAGCGCAACTCATAACAAGCAACGCAACTCATAGCGAGCAGCAAAACTCGTAACAAGCAACGCAATCCATAACGAGCAGTGTAACCCATAACAAGCAATACGACCTATAGCGAGCAACATAACCCATTACGTGCAACACGACCTATAACGAGCAAAAAGGACAATTTATGAAAACCTTCGGGCAAAATTTGACCAGCAAAATATCTCACAAGCATTATAATTAATGTGGACAGCGTTACTGAACCATGTTATATTGCCAAAATACCAGTATTACCAAGTGACATACTTGACACGACAGGAGACGGAGACCACACGATGCAGGAAAAAACAGACTTGACACAGAACAACAGAATCGGGATTCGTGGCAGCAGGGTGTTCCGCAGAAGATTCTTCAGTATAGCAATACCCGTAGCATTGCAGCAATTTCTGACTTCATCGCTCAACCTGACTAACAATATCCTGGTCGGACAGCTTGGCGACGCAAGTGTAGCTGCTGTCGGGCTTGCCAACCAGGTGTATTTCATATTAAACGTCGTACTGTCCGCCATAGGCGGAGGGATCTCAATCTACATCTCGCAATTCTGGGGCAGCCGGAAATATGACCAGATAAAGAAAATTGTCTCGCTGAGCATAGTCATTACGATGGCAGTCGCATTGATATTTTTCATACCGTCATTTATAGCCCCGCAGTTCATACTGTCCCTGTTTTCCAAAGATGCGGACGTAATCGGGCTCGGGATCAAATATCTGAAGCCTGTAAGCATCAGTTTTCTGCTCATGACTTTCTCAATTTGCTTCTCAAGTGCGCTGAGGAGCACGGGAAATGTCAGACTGCCGCTGATAGCGAACTTTGTTGGGATAGTCGTGAATACTGCGCTGAATTACGTGCTGATATTCGGCAGGCTGGGACTGCCCGCCCTGGGTGTGGCAGGATCTGCCATAGCTACGGTAACAGCCCGTCTTGTGGAGTCGCTTATCATCCTGTGGGCGGTATATGCTTCCCGCAGTATCGTTTCGATAAAACCAAAAGACCTGTTCAGCATCAGCGCCGACCTGTTCAAAAGATTTTTCAGCACTTCGGGCGAACTCATTGCAAAGGACGGCGTCTGGGCAACCGGCACATCCATTTACATGGCGATATACGCATTGATGAGCACCGAGGCCGCAGCTTCCGTCAACATCACATCGACGATACGCAGCATGACATTCATATTCTTCCAGGGTGTCTCCGCCGCATGCCTGATCATGGTCGGCAACAAGATCGGTGAAAATGACAACGAAACGGCATACAGGTATGCACGCAGGTTCCTCAGGATAACACTGCTGATTTCAGCAGCAGCATCGACTTTCCTGCTCCTTTCGAGGCCGCTGGTGCTGGCGCCGTACAAGGTATCGCAGTCAGTCGTCGACAATGCCATGAGGCTGCTGATCGTGGCTGCCGCCATCATTCCATTCCAGTCTTACGCCAGTGTAGCCATTGTCGGGGCCATGAGAGGCGGAGGAGACATAAGGTTCACCATTTTCCTCGACGTGACTGCCGTATGGTTCATAGGCATGCCGCTGGCATGGCTGGGCGGTATGGTGTTCCGTCTCGACATCGTCTGGGTTTTCCTGATGGTAAGCCTCCAGGAAGTTTACAAAGCCGTAATGTGCTACTTCAGGATACATTCAAAAAAGTGGATCAACAACGTGGTCCGCGGGATATAGCAGCTCCCTGAGCAACATCCACTTCTCCAGCTTTTTTTCGAAGGCAAGCATATTTCTGGGGCTTGTGGAAGGAAGAACGAAATACTGCGTGATATGGCTTCCAGTGCCTTTTCTTCTGACAAGCCGGTTATACAGATCTCTTGCCGGGTTGCCGTTGAAGCAAACGTATCCGACACCCCGGAAGCGTTCAAAAAAACTCCCGAAGTCGTTGGGCTCCGGATTCCTTATATTACTGTCGCTGCTGCCTTCCCTTTCACATGACTCCAGCACATCCCAGAGTGCTATGTGTTGTTCGAGCAGGAATGCCTTGCGCAGTTCATAATCCTCATCCGGTTTCCGCCCGAAGACAGCATATATGATCTTCCAGAAGTCATTGCGCCCGAATCCGTAATACTGCTGCCTCTCCAGCGACACAACACTCGGCATGGTCCCAAGTATGAGCACTTTGCAGTTTTCGTCAGCGATGGGTTCAAATGAATATATCTTCATATCGGTTTTTGGACCTCATATCTGTTCATTTACTGTCTGCTCAAGCACTGCCTTCTCAAGTTCACTCCAGATCTGTTCCCTGCCCTGGCCGGTTTCGGACGAATATGCCGTAAGGCTGGCATCCGGTTTGATCCCCAGCTCTTTTCTGATCTCCGACAGCCTGCCCTGTATCCTGCCTCTGGAGATCTTGTCTGCCTTAGTGGCAATAAACATGTGAGCGATCCCGCGATCAAGTATCCACCTGTACATCAGCTTGTCGTCGTCCGTAGGTGCATGCCTTATATCGACAAGCATAATGACCAGCTTCAGCTGCCTTCTCGTATTCAGATATGTCTCGATCATTTTTGCCCAGGACGCCTTTTCCTGCTTCGAAACCTTTGCGTAGCCATATCCGGGAAGATCGACAAAATACATTGTATCGTCGATATTAAAGAAATTTATCCCCCGGGTCTTGCCCGGCGCGGAAGAAGTTCTGGCCAGGCCTTTCCTTTTCATGAGCGAATTGATGAGCGAAGATTTCCCCACATTGGACCTGCCGACCAATGCTATCTCAGGCATGTCGCCTGCAGGGTACTGGTCCGGCTTCACAGCCGTTAGTTCATATCTGGATCTACTTATGTCCATTTGCCTTGATCTGCTGATGTCCATTTGCCTTGATCTGCTGTCGTCCATGCCTCTGGATCTGCCAGTTTCTGTTTGTCCGGATTTTCTGATGTCCATGATACATCTCCCTGTCTGTCTTTAGTTCCCGTTGCATATACTTTATTCTGCCGTCTGCCTTTCAATCACGATCAGCCCATATCTTATCGGGCAGTTATATCTTATCGAGCAGCTTATATCTTATTATGCTGATATTTCTATTATACTAGAAATGTCGGTCTGTACAAATATATGCCAGAACCGGGATAGCGTCAGTTTACTGTAGGGAAAAGAAGAAAGAATCATCCTGATGTTTTGAGAGTCAGGAACGCCCTTGACAACAAGCATCTCCCATATGGTTTCGCAGCCTGGGCGGCACCCTCTAAAAATAGTTGGGCTTTGTAGCTTTTAGGCTGCCTCTTT
>JAAZKL010000308.1 GCA_012799845.1 Clostridiaceae bacterium | reverse complement strand
GCGCTCTTCGATGATGAATTCCAATCCGAGAATCAGCATATGAAGGATTATGTGGAAGAGCGGATGGAAGTGATGAAGGATGAGAGAGATAAATGGTTCGGTGGTGATTGGTACAATCGTGTCACAGCCGGAGAACCAGAATTATTCTCAGACAATATATACTGCATTGAGGTAACTGTTGACGGCGAATATTGTGATTACATATACATCCAAAAGGAAGCTGACGGCAGGTACTACATTAATGTGGAAACGACCCATTTCTGGCATTGATCCGCGCTAATCCCCGGCTTTTAGCCACTAAAACCTTCCCGGGCCAAAACACGGGAGGGTTTTCTATTTGTCTTCAGGTTTTCATATTTGTTTTCAGGTTTTCATATTCGACTTCAATGGTGTTGTTATTCATCCGGCCATCCGGTACTTAGTACAACAATTTCCTTATTTTCTTTTATACTTACAGCAAATGATATATAATAGTTACATGCTCCATCAGATGTATAAGTATAGCATATGATGCATGCAAATCCATACGAGGTGGTTATATGAAGAATATTCCGTTGTACGAAGTCAGAAAGATCAGGTCTATTAAAGAAATGATGGATACCAGCGTCGGGATTTATTCCGACAGAACAGCATTTTTGTATAAACCCAAAAGAAACGACAAATACGTACCCGTTACGTTCAAGCAGTTCAAAGCTGATGTTGATGCGCTTGGCACAGCATTGATCGACCTCGGGCTCAAAGGCGGAAGGATCGCCATAATCGGCGAAAACCGGTACGAGTGGGCTGTTTCATATATGGCAGTAGTAAATGGAACCGGGATCGTGGTTCCGCTGGACAAGGAACTGCCTGAAAATGAAATCGAAAACCTTCTCATCAGGTCGAAAGCTGATGCAGTGATATTTTCAGATAATCTTAAGAACAGTGTCCTGAGCATCGCAAATCGCAACGACTTTATAAAGCATTACATAACAATGGACGATGCGGCAGAAAAAAATGGACCGGATATCAATAAGCAAATCGAATTGACAGAATTGAAAGAACTCATTGAAAGAGTCAGAAAAAAAGTGGCGGAGGGCTGCAGAGATTTCATAGATGCCCGGATAGACCCCGAAGCATTCAGCATTCTTCTCTTCACCTCAGCTACAACGGATACATCAAAAGCAGTAATGCTTTCCCACAGGAACATTGCGGAGAATCTCATGGCAATGAGCTCGATGCTGAACATCGTTCCCGACGACATATTCCTTTCAGTCCTGCCCCTCCATCACACATATGAGAATACATGCGGCTTCCTGTGCCCCTTCTACCGCGGAGCAGCAGTCGCGTATTGCGAGGGTCTGAGGCATATTACCAAAAACCTGCAGGAGTCCAAAGCCACTGTTATGCTCGGAGTGCCGCTGATATACGAATCCATCTACAAGAGGATATGGGACCAGGCCGCAAAAAATCCGGGAATGCTGAAAAAACTCAAATTCGGTCTGAAACTCAGCGGCTTCCTGAAAAAGCTTGGCATAGACATAACGCGGAAGCTGTTCGCTCCGATCCACAACGTTTTCGGAGGCAATGTCAGGATATTCATCAGTGGCGCTGCAGGGATCGATCCGGAAGTAGCAAAAGGATTCAGGGACTTCGGCATCCATTTCGTGCAGGGTTACGGGCTGACCGAATGCAGTCCCATCGTAGCACTGAACAGGGACGTGGATTTCAAGGACGATGCGGCCGGACTGCCCCTGCCCGGTATTGAAGTCAGGATCGACGGCGCCGGAAGCGACGGCATTGGAGAAATCGTTGTCAAAGGTCCAAACGTTATGATGGGATATTACGAAGATCCCGAAAACACAGCAGAAGTCATCAGGGACGGGTGGTTCCATACAGGTGACCTGGGCTTCATCGACAGTGACGGTTTCGTCCATATCACCGGTAGAAAGAAGAATGTCATCGTCACAAAGAACGGCAAGAACATTTACCCTGAAGAAATCGAAACACTTCTGAACAAGAGCCCCTATATCAAAGAATGCATCGTGTTCGGCAAAGATGATCCTGTTTACGGCGATATCGTCGTTTCGGCAACGATCGTGCCTGATATGGATGTCATCGAAGCGGAATACGGCGGTCAAAAGCCTGCCGAAGATGAATTGCGCGAAATCATACGCAGGGAAGTAAAAGAAGTCAACAAGAGCCTTGTCACGTACAAATATGTCAAGGATTTTGACATACGCTACGAAGAATTCGAAAAAACCACCACCAGAAAAATCAAGCGCTATGCAAAAAACTGGTGAAAAGGCGGATGCGCGGTATCATACAGAGACAGGCATCGAGTGCATTTGATGATTTGACAATTTTGGAGAAACCGGGGAGTAAAATGGAAAAACGCAGGGAAAAAGAAGAGAGAAGCAAAAAGAAGACTCTGTCGCCTGAACATCTGGTATCACGATATAAAAAGAGATTCCATGCGACGCTCGGCGTCCTCATAGGTTTCGCCCTGATAACGGGCGTGTTCGTCTATTTCAATTACGATTACCTGGCGTTCAAATTGTTCATCACCAGCAGCTATATTTACACCGAGACATTGGACAGCCTTTATAAAAAGTATCTGGATGTGGATACAAAAGGCTGGTATTACAACGATTTTGACACTTTCGTAATCGCAGCGACAACCGAAAGGATACGCGCCGAAAGAGGCGACAGGTACACTTACCTGTATACTCCGGCAAGCCTGAAAAAATCACGTCAGTTGGATAAGGAAGAGGCTGCCCAGTCGGAAATCACGTTTCCCGACGACAGGACAGTCTATCTCAAACTCACCAATTTCACCAAACACACGCTCAAATTCATGGAGGAAAACCAGGAGGACCTCAAAAGCAGGCGAAACATCATAATAGACCTCAGAGGCAATCGGGGCGGTGATATAGGGATCATGGTAAACATATCAGGCATGTTCCTGCCCAGGAAGTCTATCGTGGCGACAGACCATTTCAGGTGGTTTGACCACGTGTACCGGTCAAACAAGGACCAACCACTGAAATATGACAAAATAATAATATTGCAGGATGGGAGCACTGCCAGCGCCTCCGAAAACATGATCGCCGCTCTCAGCGAGAACCTGGACAACGTGGAACTGATCGGCACGAGAACATTCGGTAAAGGCATCGGCCAGTTCACGATACCGCTTCGGCGGGGATATGCTGTAAAAGCCACAACCCTGAAATGGCTCACCCCATCCGGCCTGAATATCCAGGGCAGCGGTATCAAGCCGGATATAGAATACACCGGAGACGACATCGTTGAATATGCCCTCAGCCGGATCCAGTGAATTTAGCCGGGATCGGCCGGGGAAGGCTGGGGTCTATTGGGGACAGTTCTCACCTTTTGAACAGAAAGGGAAGGGGACAGTTCTCACCTTTTGAGCAGAAAAATGCCCTCTTCGTTCTGTTTTTTCAAATAATTTTTTCATAGTGAAAATGGAAATCCGAAACTGCTTGTTTCTTTTAGCAACTGCTTTTATACGAAACATTTCCGTCCTGAAAAGTCAAAAAGGTGAGAAGTGTCCCCTTCCGATTCCTCCAAAAAAGATGAAAAGGTGAGAACTGTCCTCCTACCGAAATGCTAAAAAGGTGAGAACTGTCCCCCATCCCCCCTGAGCAGGCCGACCTCTTCAGGTGTCAGCTCACGGCATTGGCCTGGGGCAAGTGTTTCATCAAGCATGAGCCCGGCTATCTGCAGCCTTTTGAGATACAGTACCTTTTTCCCTACCGCTTCGAACATTCTCTTGACCTGGTGGAATTTGCCCTCATGCAGGATCAGTTCTATTTCGGAGCGCAGTCCGGATCTGATGATGACCAGTTCCGCCGGCATGGTTTTGTATCCGTCATCGAGCACGACTCCCTCGGAAAAGGCAGCGGCATCTTCTTCCGTTACCTGCCCGGAGACCAATGCGTAATACCGTTTGGCCACATGCTTTTTGGGCGACAGCAGGTTATGAGCAAGCTGCCCGTCATTGGTCAGCAGAATAAGGCCTTCCGTATCGATGTCCAGCCGTCCTGCCGGAAAAAGCTCGAAGCAGGCCAGTTCATCCGGCAGCAGGTCAGTTACTGTTTTCAGCCTGGCATCATATGTTGCCGAAATGACACCTGCAGGTTTGTTCATCATGACATATATGAATTTTCTGTAGTTCAACGTTTTGCCATTAGCTACAATTATACTTTTTTCAGGATCGACATGGATGGAGGCATCGCTGACAACCGTACCATCGACTGTTACCAGGCCATTCCTTACCATCTTTTTTATTTCGTTTCTGCTGCCAAACCCAAAGTTGGCCAACAGCCTGTCCAGCCGCAGCGTGTTTTTCATTTTCCTGATCAACTCCCCCGTACTGCACGGTTTTCCATGTTTCTCTGCATATAATGCCAAAATAGTATATATTACTGCAATTTGACATATGTCAGTGTAATCTGCCGATATGATAGTTAATACAGCTTATCGATGCGATCTTCATCTCATCATTCTCCAACCTTTGGGATACAGGTTTTTCAGCATTTCACCGGTCTGCCTGGCCCAGCCCAGCGTCTTTCCGTTAACGCATACGGCAGTCAATCCTTTTTCCCCTTCTAATATCAGCGTTTCTCCCTTGAGATAACTTCGCACCTCTGCTGATCCTGGCTCAAAATCCAGCGTCCTTCTGAATGCCTCCTTGCTCAGCGCCATGACCAGTGAATGGGACGGCTCGAACCTGTTGTCCTCTATGGTACCCAGGAACCAGCCGAATTTTGCGACCTTAAGTCCTGACAGCAGCGGCAGCGGTTCAGGCAGATGGTATAGATGACGCCCTTTCAGTATAAAAACGCCGTCCGGAAAAAAATTCATATTTTCATCCACAAATTTGCGAAATGCCTCCGGGAGCTTTTCGTAGGGAATAACTTCCTCGAACTTACCAGCAAAACCGAGCACCGGCTCTTCGAATTTGCCGGCAATACCTGGTGTCGGCTCTTTGTACCTGCCGGAGAAATCGTGTGCCGGCAACTTGAATGCATCTGCCCCAAATTGTCCGGTTCCTAGATCGACGCGCATTCTGCCGCATCCTGTTTCAGAAGTTTTCCCTTTAACCAGTTTTGCAACAAAGTGCCCTTCTCCCCTGACCTTGTGCGGCCACAGCCTGGCGGCGCGCTTCAGAGCATCAATGTCGACAGGGCGGCCATTGGTTTCATCGCCCCCCTGGAATGATTCAATCTTGCTTCCCCAGGCATGCTGAGCTGATTTTGTCCTTCTTTCCCCTGCGTCCTGTGCCCACTCAGGTATTTTCCCTCTGTCATCCTGTGCCCACTCAGGTTCTTTTCCTCTGCCATCCCGGGCCCATCCAGGCCTGCCTGCTCTACCATCCCGGACCCATCCAGGCCTGCCTGCTCTGCCATCCCGGACCCATCCAGGCCTGCTTCTTCCAAAATCCCGTGCCCACTCAGGCCTGCCTCCTTCGATGCCAGCCAACTTGGGAATATCGACCAACTCATAGCCTTCATGATGCGCTATAAAATCGATGATCATCTGTTCATTCTCTTCCGGAGAAAACGTGCAGGTAGAGTACACAAGCGTTCCCCCCGGCCTCAGCAGAAGGTCCGCATAATGGAGGATCGACTCCTGCATTTTCGTGCACCGCTCGCATTTGAAGCTCTCCCAGCTTCTGACCGCCGTCTCGTCCTTCCTGAACATGCCCTCGCCCGAACAGGGAGCATCGATCAGTATCCTGTCAAAATACCCCGCAAAGCTGCGCACCAGGTTCTCAGGCGATTCATTCAAAACGACAGCATTCCTGATGCCACAGAGTTCAATATTTTTAACAAGAGCCTTTACCCGCTCTGCATTTTTGTCGTTCGAAACCAGCAGTCCCTTTCCCCTCATCGCAGCGGCGATCTGTACGGTTTTGCCGCCGGGAGCCGCGCATATATCCAGGATCCTTTCCCCAGGCTCAGCCCCAAGGACCTGCCCCGGAAGCATGGCACTTGGCTCCTGTATGTAGTACAACCCGGCATGATAATATGGATGCCTGCCAGGCGCATCTTCACCTGAAATATAGAAACCATCATCCGCCCAGGGCACTGCTTCCAGATCGAACGGAGATATTTCCCGAAAATCGTCAATGCCGATCTTCAACGTATTCACCCTCAGGCCGTAGACTCTTTCCCCGGTCAATGCCGCAACAAGTTGTCCATATTCTTCTTCACCCATAAGCTTCAGCATTTTTCCCTCAAATTTTGCCGGAAGCTTCATCAGTCCACCTCGTTCCTTCGGTCCAGTTTTCTTTATTTCAGTGTTGTCCACCTTATCTCCGCCGCTCCAGTTGTTATTTCAACGCTATCCGCTTCGTACCCGCCGTCCCGGTTGTCCTCACCTCAGTGTTATCCACCTTATCCCCATCTCGGCAACATTATTCATCTCAGTACAGTCCGCCTAATCCCAGCCGTCCCGGTTTACTCCTTCTCAACTGTCCTCATCATCCCAGCCGTCCGCGTCGTCCCAGTATTCATCATCGTCCCAGCCGCCTTCGTCGTCTCCTTCGTCCCAATACTCATCATCGTCCCAGTTGCCCTCATCGAGCTTATCGTCCAGGTCAACCCAATACTCATCATCGTCCCAACTGTCCTCGTCCTCGTCATCCCAGTATTCATCGTCGTCCCAGTCGTCCCCATCGCCGTATTCCTCCATCATTTGCGCAATGATGTCCTGATACCGGCAAAACAGCACTTTATTCTTGTTGATCAGTTTCTTCCTCTCCCTGGAATCCTGGAACGCATCGAGGAAATCCGCCTTCAGTTCATACAGGGCCGGGTAGTGGGTTTTCATATACCGCGCAGCGATCAGATAGGCGCTGAACTCTCTCAGCAACTGGTATTCAATAAGTATCATGTAAGCCACTTGCTCCTCTTCGGTCAGTTCCTCCGTCTCAAGGCTGTTTATCCCGCTTGCGACATACATCTTCAGCAAATCCGGAATGAACTCGTCGCGGTCGAACCTGTCGACCTCCGGCCCAATGCTCATGATCACCTCTATGCCTCTTTTTATCCTGGCAATATCTCCCCTGTCGGGCACCAGCTCCAGAATAGCGCTGGCGCATCTGCAAGCCTCCAGCAGCATATGTTTCTCGATAAATGAATCAAGCATTACGACAAACATCTCAACTGAAGCAGCTTTCTCCATTTCGCCCGACTTCAGTGCCGCAAGCTTATCCATCCATTCCAGGCTGTCGGCGTAATCTTCATTCAGGAACAGGATAAATGCTGTTTTAGCGCAGATAACAAACTGCCTGTCAGCGAATGCAGGGTTTCCAAACGCTTCTTTGAGCACTGCCAGCGCTTCATCGTACTTTTTCATCAGTTGATAGCTATCAGCCAGTAATCCAAGCAACACAAAATTGTCTTTCCCAATGTCATTTGCTTCCTTCGCCCATGCAAGCGCCTTGTCATACTCTTTTGCATCAAGGCAGGCTTGGATTATTTTGATATTAAGCTCAATATCATCAGGAAATTCGTCCCTTACCGGTTCCAGCATCCTGACAGCCCTGGACGGCTTGTCCAGGTTCATATATGCTATACCCAGCACGTATTTGAGGTGGACCGCATGCTCTTCATGCCTGATCGCCGTCTCCAGAGTCTTCGCGGCTTTTGCATATTCCCCCCTGTCCATTGCATCCCGTGCATCCAAATACGCCTGCTTCGACGCACTGCTCATCCTGTGAAACTCGACGTACGAGTGCCTTTTCCCGGGGTTGCTGAGCGCCTCATAGGCTTCCTCGATATCCCTGTTCTTCTCGGGGAATTTCTCCGCCGGGTATTTGGTCAGCATGCGCTTGTACGCCCTCTTTATATCCTGCTGCCCGGCTTGCTCATCGATATCGAGAACTTCAAAATAATTTTTCATCGTCCGTATCCAACCCTTTCATCATTGCTCCGGCACGCAATACATGATCCGGTGAAACCAATGCTGTTCCGGCTGGTAACACATGTTCTGCAAAACCAATGTTGCTCCGGCAGGCAATACACGATCCGTGAAACCGATCCTGCTCCCGCATTCACGTACATTGGCCCGTAAAAGTGCACATTTCGGCAGCCGGTACATAGTATAGTGATATTCTACCATATACATCCGCCCGCAGATAGTCATTATTCCCGCAAACGCGTGCCGATCCGCTGACAGCCAATATCCCCGCAAAAATGTCCGGCCCACCTACAGCCATTGTTCCCGCAAACACATCCCGATCGCCGACCGGAAATCAGACTATATCCATCACAACAGCAGTCTGTCACATTAACAGTTGCATCTGTCATTTTTTGTTGATAATATATTATCATGTGATTTCAGTAATTCAATAATAAAACAAGGGGTTGAATTCATGGTCAACTTATATATCAACGCTGACATCTCACTCGGTACCATCAACAAAAACATCTACGGACATTTCTCGGAACACCTGGGCAGGTGCATTTACGGCGGCATATGGGTCGGAAAGGATTCGCCGATACCCAATACCGACGGCATCAGGAACGATGTAGCCGATGCTCTGAAAAAACTGCGCATTCCGGTACTCAGATGGCCGGGCGGCTGTTTTGCCGACGAATATCACTGGATGGACGGCATCGGGCCTTACGAGGACCGTCCCAAAATGATCAACACCCACTGGGGTGGGGTCGTTGAGGATAATAGTCTCGGGACCCACGAGTTCATGGGCTTTTGCGAACTGATCGGCGCTGAACCCTACATAAGCGGAAATGTCGGCAGCGGCACAGTATACGAGATGCAGCAGTGGGTCGAGTACATAACCTTTGACGGAAAATCGCCGATGGCAGACCTGAGAAAAGCTAACGGAAGAGAGGAACCGTGGAAGCTGAAATATTTCGGCATCGGAAACGAAAACTGGGGCTGCGGCGGCAACATGAGAGCGGAGTACTATGCCGACGTTTACAAGCGTTATGCGACCTATGTAAGGAATTTCGGCGACAACCGCATATTCAAAATAGCCTGCGGCTCAGGCAACTTTGACACCAACTGGACTGAAGTCCTCATGCGGGAAGCAGGACGGTTCATGGACGGTCTGAGCCTCCACTGGTATACGATCCCGACAGGCAACTGGTCAGACAAGGGCTCTGCGACCGAGTTCGGCGAGGACGAATGGTTCGGCGCAATGCGGAACACCCTGATCATGGAAAAACTCATCGCCATGCATTCCAATATAATGGACAAATATGATCCGGAAAAGAAAGTTGCCATGATTGTGGACGAATGGGGCACATGGTGCAACGTGGAACCCGGCACCAACCCAGGATTCCTGTTCCAGCAGAACTCCGTCAGGGACGCTCTCGTCGCAGGAATCAACCTCAACATATTCAACTCCCACTGCGACCGCGTGCAAATGGCCAACATCGCACAGTTGATAAATGTGCTGCAGTCGGTCATACTTACAGAAGGCGAAAAAATGGTCCTGACGCCTACGTACCATGTATTCGACATGTATAAGGAGCACATGGGCAACAAGCTGCTGCAATACGGTTTCAAAGGCGCTGAACCGGTATACAGCTTCGGCGAAGAACGCGTACCGGCCGTGAGCGTGTCGGCTTCCAGATCCGAGGAATCCGGGCAGATATT
>JAAZKL010000307.1 GCA_012799845.1 Clostridiaceae bacterium | reverse complement strand
GTTGTGCTGCTTGCGGTGGCTGAACTGCCTCCCTACGGGATACCTGACAACCCTGTCCATAACCAGGTTTCCGAACGATATATCAATGGTGCCCTGGAAGATACCGGCGCAACGAACATGGTGACGGCGGTTGTTTTGGATTACAGGGCATACGACACGATGTTCGAGACGATTGTGCTGTTTACGGCTGCTCTTGCGGTCGTTATCACGCTGAAGACCGATAAAAAGGAAGCTGCTGACGGAGAAGGGGAGGGCGGCAAATGAGAGACTTCATTTTAAAAAGAATAGCTGCCGTGATCCTGCCTTTTGTCTGTGTATATGGATTCTACGTTATTTTCCACGGACATATTTCCCCGGGGGGGTCCTTCGCCGGCGGCATCATCGTGGGACTCAGCTATATTGCATTTTCCACCATCTACGGCATTGAGAAGGGCCGTGCCAAGATACCTGATAAAGTCCTTACGTGGACAGAGAGCTTTGGCACACTGTGGTACGGGCTCATGGGCCTGGTGGGTATTTTCAAAGGAGTGCCCTTCCTGGCAAACAAGCTGGCCGGTGTCGATCTCGGACTTCCCGGAGCGCTGTTTTCCGGAGGGATCATTTTCTATATAGGTCTGGGCGTCGGCATCAGGGTGGCGAGTACCATGATCACCATATTCTTTACTTTGATGGAGGATCAATCGTGAAAGCTTTGCTGGAAAAACTGATTATTAATTATCCATATTTCTTTGCAGTGGTATTGTTCGCGATCGGGGTACTGACCGTACTTACACGGTCCAATCTTTTCAAAAAGCTGCTCGGGATCAATATCATGGGGAGCGCCGGTTTTATTTTGTTTATCGCAAGCGGCAACATCAGGGGCGGCGTCGAACCGATCCTCCATACATCTGATCACGAGGCTGTGTATGTCAATCCGCTGCCTTCTGCGCTGATGCTCACCGGGATCGTTGTCAGCGTTAGTGTTACTGCCTTTGCGTTGTCGCTGATAATCAGGCTGTACAAGGAATATGGAACCACGGACGCCCAACGGATCGCCCGGATGAGAAACGAGGTGAAGAAAATTGACAGCAATGATCGCAGATAACCTTCCGGTTTTAGTCATCATAGTGCCTCTGTTCATCGGCATAGTCCTGCCTGTATTTGCCCGCCGGCTACGGCTGGTGGAAGGCATGGTCGTCCTGGCTGAAGCGCTGGGGCTTGTGGGCGCCGGTTTTCTTGCTTACATGGTCGTTACCCGGAAAGGTGCTGACTGGATCTACCAGGTAGGAGGCTGGCCGGCTCCCTGGGGCATAGAACTGACAGCAAACAGCCTTGCCGTGTTTTTCCTGGCCGTCGTAATGGTCGTCAGCCTTCCGATAGCGTTGTTCACCATTGGCAACCTAAGGCAGGAAGTAGGAGGCAATATGCGTACAGCGCGGTTTTATACACTTTTCCTGTTGCTGGTCGGCTCACTTGCGGGTATGGCACTGACAAATGACCTTTTCAATACATATGTCCTGGTGGAAGTGGCCACATTGAGCTGCTGCGGCCTGGTGAGTTCACACGGCACACCGCGGGCTGCCGAAGCCGCTTTCAATTACCTGATACTGGCAACGCTCGCCTCTTCTCTTGTGGTGAGCGGGATCGGTTTTATATACGTTATCACCGGGCATCTGAATATGGGATTCGCTTCACAGGGCCTGGAACAGATCTGGCAGGCCAAACCCCATGCTGTCTGGATAGCGATCAGCTTCGTTCTGGTCGGATTCGGGCTGAAATCAGCCATTTTCCCGCTGCATATCTGGCTGCCGGATGCGCATTCATCCGCTCCGTCCCCTGCCAGCGCAGTTTTGTCCGGCCTGGCGGTAAAGGGATATATGATCTGCCTTCTGAAGTTTTTATATGTTGTTTTTGGCCCGGACCTGATGAAGGAATTTTCGGTGGACAGGATCCTGGTACTGGCAGGCATGACAGCGATCATCTGCGGTTCGGTGATGGCTCTCCCGCAGAATAATCTGAAGAGGAGGCTTGCCTTTTCTACCGTTGCCCAGGTTGGATACATTTACCTGGGTTTTGGCCTCATGGATATAAACGGGCTGGCGGGGGCGCTGTTCTACCTTGCCAGCCATGCGGCGATAAAATCGGCGTTGTTCCTGTCCGCGGGCGCAATGATTTCCGCTACGGGAAAGAAGAAAATCAGTGAACTGGCCGGTATCGGGCGCAAGATGCCGTTAACGGCGTCAGTCTTTACGGCAGCCAGCCTTGGATTGATAGGCATACCGCTGTTTTCAGGTTTTATAGGCAAGTGGTACCTGATTGCCGGAAGTCTTGATTCGGGGGACTTCCTCCCGACAATCATAATAATTGCGGGAAGTGTGCTTTGTGCCGCTTACCTTTTCCCGGTGATACGTGTCGCATGGTTCGAATCGCCGCAGCAGGCTGAACAGGTGAATGCCGAGCAGCAGGCTGAACAGCCGGATTCTGCGGCGCAGGAAGGGAGCAGGGGCATTGCTTTGCAGGATGAGGAAATGCACTCCGGGCAGCAGGTGCAGCAGACTGCTGTATATCAAAATGTGCAGGAGAATACCCCGCCCGGCAATCAGGTGAAGGATCCGGGTACTGCTCAGAAGCTGGCCCTTATACTGCTGACAGCGGTCATATTCATACTTGGGATCATGCCGGGACCTTTCATTGCCCTGGCTAAAAGAGCCGCTGCCGAGTTGCTGATGCTCCGGTAGGACAAAGGGGGAGATTTGCTGATGCTTTACGCTTTACTGGCTATTTTGAGCGGCGCAGCCGGTGGTCTGATAGTTTTCCTGACCCCAAAGGGCAGTCGCCGTCTCCGCAGTATAATAACGCTGCTGTTTGCCGCATCCGGCGCAGTTTTCAGTTGGCTGACGGCTTTATCGGTGTTTGCCGGAAAAAGCGTCAGGATCGGCTTCGAATTCGGGGAACTGGCGTGGAGTTTTGACCCTGACCCTCTGGGAGCGGTTTTCGGCCTTATAGCTTCTACGCTGTGGCTTTTTGCAACAGTATATTCTTTCGGCTATATGGCCGAGAAGAAAAGACAGCGCATTTATTACGCGTTTTTCCTGATCTCTCTGAGCGCAACTGTTGGAGTAGCTTTTGCAGGGAACCTGATAACCCTGTATTTATTCTATGAACTGCTTACCCTTGCCACCTACCCGCTGGTGATCCATGAACGCAGTCCTGAAGCGGCGCGTGCCGGTACGAAATATATCATGTATAACCTTTCCGGTGCTGGTGCGATCCTTATTGCGATAATAATCACATACAGATTCGCCGGGAATCCGGATTTCATAGAAGGACCTGTCCTTGCTGGCGTCGAAACCCCTGTGATGGGCTGGCTGCTGGTGATGTTCATCGTCGGGTTCGGTGTCAAGGCGGCGATTATGCCGCTGCATCGCTGGCTGCCTTCAGCCATGGTCGCTCCGACACCGGTCAGCGCTCTGCTGCATGCGGTGGCGGTGGTCTATGCGGGTGTGTTTGGAGTCATTAGGGTCGTTTATTCTGTTTTCGGGCACGAGCTTGCCGGACAAATGAGCATCAGCCCGATACTTCCGTGGGTCGCGGCTTTCTCGATATTGGCCGGAGTTATCGTTGCCCTGCGGCAGGACGTTTTGAAGCGCAGGCTGGCTTATCAGACTGTCAGCCATCTTTCGTACATCCTGCTGGGAGCCTTTACGCTGGAGCCGTGGGGACTGGCCGGAGCCATGATGCAGATGATAACCTATCCTTTTATGAAAATGACCCTGTTTTTTTGTGCCGGGATAATAGCCGAGCAGACCGGTGAAACCAGGATCAGCAGGATGAAAGGAGTCGGCCGGGAGCTCCCCTGGACGATGGCCGCCTTTACAGCCGCGGCTTTGGGAATGGTCGGTATGCTGCCGATGAGTACTTTCTGGGGCAAGTATTATCTTATGAAAGGCAGCGTGGCGGGCGGCATGTGGCCGTTCGCCGTGGTGCTTGCAGTCAGTGGACTCATCAACGCAGCATGCTTCATACCTGTTGCCGTGGAGGCTTTTCGCGGCGATAAAATACAGTCCTGCAGAGAGAAAGACACCAGGACAGTGTGGATGTTTGCTCCGACTGCACTCCTGGTCGTGATCGCGGTTGTGACCGGATTAGTGCCGGGTATCGTATGGCCGGGGGCCGAGGCCGTGACTGACTGGTTTTTCAGGTAACGGGAGGAAAAGCTGTGGCTTTCCGGTGAAGGAAGACAGAAGTTGATGGTAAGCTGAAATATGTTCGCCTGATGATAAACTGAGATGTGCCTGCTTGAGTGTAAGCGGCGATGGATTTGCTAGATGCTGAGCGGCGATGGATTTGCTTGATGGGAGGTAAAACTGTGCTGATCGTTATGATCCTGGCCGTTCCTTTGCTGGGAGCCTCCGTTCTGCTCCTTATGCGGAGCGGAAGCCTTATGCGGAAAGGGAGCGGAAATTTTATACGCAATGTGAAAAAGTATATACCGGCTGTTGTGTAGGCAGTCGTGCTCGTTTTGGGTTGCCTTTTGCTTAAAAGTGTATTTGGCGGCGATCCTGCCGGTTCGGGCAGTGAAATCGCCGGTTTTGACGGAGGCTCCGTTGAATTCGCGATACCTTTTCCCGGGCCATACAGACCGACATTCCATGCTGATGCCATATCTGCTGTGTTTACAGTGTTGGCTGCCTTTGTATGGTTTGCCGTATCGATATATACGCCGGGGTACATGAAGCATGAAGAAAGGCCGGAAAGCTTCGATGTATGGACGATGCTGACACTGACAGCAGTCATGGGCATTTTTCTGGCTGGCGATATGCTGACCATGCTGCTCTTTTTCGAACTGATGACCATTGCATCATATTTCTGGGTCATCCACCGTTGGGACCGTAAGTCGGTCAGGTCCGGATACCTTTATCTGTTCTTCAGCCTTGCGGCCGGTTTTCTGGTGACCCTGGGGATCGTGATGACCGGTGAGGCAACAGGCTCACTTCCGGCTATCGGAAAAAGCCCGGTCGTGCCTGCTGATCCTCGCTTGTTCAGTTTGGGCATCGTTTTGTTCATATTGGGATTTGGTATCAAGGCGGGTGTCGTACCGCTTCATATATGGCTGCCGCACGCTCACAGCGCCGCGCCGACTCCTGCCAGCGCGCTCCTTTCAGGCCTGCTTATTAAAGTCGGAGCCTATGGACTGATACGGGTGGGCGGATTTGTCGGATGGCGCCGGGATGCGGGAATCGGTGCAGCCTGGCTCGGACCTGTCCTCACAGCCGCAGGTATCTGTGCGATGCTGGCCGGTGTCGTGTCGGCTTTGCTGCAAAGTAATGCAAAACGGCTTCTGGCATACCACAGCATAAGCCAGATGGGTTATATAATATTCGGACTGGGTATCGGTCTCTGTCTTGGAACGGACGGCTATACAGCCGTCGCCGGCGCCGTATACCATGTAATAAATCACGCTTTGTTCAAGGCTGCCCTGTTCCTTGGAGTCGGTATAATATATACCAGAACACAGGAGACGAACCTTTACAGGCTTGGAGGCCTCTGGCGCCGTTTCCCGGCGACGGCGGTGCTGATGCTTGTCGCTGTTCTTGGCATCACAGGCGCGCCGGGGCTAAACGGCTATGCCAGCAAGACGCTGCTGCACCACGCTGCCGGGATGGCTGCTGAAACCGGTTCCCCATGGCTGGTGTGGGCGGAGCGGCTGTTCGTGCTGACCGGCGTAGGTACGGCGGCATCCTTTGCCAAGCTGTATTACCTGATATTCATCAGAAAACCCGGATCAGACGCCAAGGGCTCGTTGTCTGCCGAAAACCCGGCCGTTACCGGAAACTTGTCTGCTGCCAGGAAATCCCCTGGTACTCCGGGGGCTGACAGAGCGCTGTTGTGGATGCAGGCAGCGATCGGCTTGCTGGCCGCTGCCATGGTGATCATCGGTACTTCTCCTGAATACTTCGCTGAAAAGGTGGTAATACCGGCTGTATATGCCTCAGGCGCGGGTCGATCCGCAGCCGGCCTGGCGGTCCCTGTGTCATTGAACCATGGAGGCTTCTCGTTCTGGGCTGCCGGCGATATGATCAGCATGGTGATCACTCTGCTCGCCGGCGTATTGGTTTGCTTTGCGGGACTCAAATCCGGCATCTTCCACTGGAAGCCTCCTGTGTGGCTGACGGAAGAAGGCTTGGGGAAAATTGCGGCAAAAGGTATTCTGCTGTTGATGGACGAAGGAGCCAGGGAATACCATGTACTGGCTGATAATGCGCATGAGTCAGGCAGTGCGCTGAGGGACAAACTCTACTCGATCGTGAAAAAGTTTGACCGGAACAGAAGCGGTACTGTAGGCAGGGTTACGATCAGCGGGATCAGTGCCGATGCGGCGCTTCTGTTTGTGATACTGGCTTTTCTGATTATTTGGTATATCGCTGTCCATCCCGATTTTCTCTGATCATGGCTCTGCTTTTCAACTGAAACAGAAAACAAAACTCCGCCCCGGTATGGTCCGAAGCGGAGTTTATTTATTGTCGGAACATATCATCCGCGGTACAGCCCGAACAGCTTCAGCAGCTTCTGCCAGAATGTGAGCTCTGCAGGCTCCTGGACGGCAGCCTTCTCGGCTTTCGGTGTACTTATCGGGTCTGTTCTGAGTACGAACTGGACTGCCGCAACATTGGTGTTTTTGTCCGATACGAAAGAAGCAGGTTTTTCATCTGTACCCATTATACCGGCAAGCAATTCGTCGACCTTCTTCTCTATTTCCGAATCAATGCCTGATGTGCCGTCACGCAGTTTTTTCGTTCCGTCTTTATATGCCGCAAGACCTTCACGCAGTTTCTTCATGCCGGAATCAAGCTCGACCGCTGCTTTATACAGTTCATTTGAGGATGACGCGATCATGACGGCAGAGGAACTGAATTCTCCGGCGCCCCTGGCCAATTCTCCCGCTCCCGCTCCCAACTGCGCCACGCCGTCCGTATATGCTTTCAGCCCCTGTGTGAACTGCACGACTCCGTCAAGCTGCTTTTTCACATCCGAGATCATGTCCGGAATGCCAGGCATCTGTGAAAGCCCGGGCATCTGTGAGATCTGTGAAAACACTTCATTGTAATTCTCGGGTGTGAGTTCAGGCATCCGGGGATCCATAGCTTTCAATTGCGCATTGACTGAATCGAATGTTGCCAGCTGCATCGCATATGCGCCGTCCATGAGCAGGCTGTTCTGCCCCGCCAGTTGCTGCAGTCCGTCTCTCAGCGCTGACGCTCCGGCATCAAGTTGCCCGGCGCCGGCGGAAAGCTGCCCGATGCCGTCGTTGAAAGCTTTCAAACCTTCTGTGTATTTACGCATCCCGTCCGACAGTTGAATGAGCCCGTCCAGCAGTTCACCCGCACCGCTGTCCAGTTCCTTTATAGCATCGGCGAGCTGTGATATTTCACCGCTGAACATATCTGTGTCTGTTTCTATCCCGAAAGCCAGCTTTATGCCGTTTATTGTAACTGAATCCATTTCGAAATCATGCACATTGGCTGTTGCGGAAACATCAGCGCCCTGCCCTGGCAATACCGTCCAGGTGATCTGTTTTTTGCCGCCTGCCTCGGCGATGACCGCATCATCTGCCGCTATATCGGAACAGAGCCTGCTGTTCAGCGTAAGCGCTATCTGCAGTGCATAATTGTCGAAAAATCTGCTGTTTGCTTTGTCGTTCCGTTTTACCGACACGGCGATCTTCAGCCTGCCGCTCTTTCCTGCCAGTTCGCCCGCCGATACCTGTTTGTCGTCCAGGTAATACTTTATGGCTATTTCCCAGGGCAGTTCCTTCTTCTGAAGAGTCCCCTGGTAGTAGAATTTTTTGGCAGTGGTATTTATTGTGATCCTGTCGCCGTCACTGACCAGCTTTTCAGAAGTGGTCAGATTCCGGACCTCGGAGTAGCTGCCGTAATCAGTGATGGAGCCGTCGTTGTTGAATATATTTACGACATACAGGTCCTTTACAGAACCATCGTGTTCGAGTATGCCGTAAACGGCTTCTTCCTTGGGGGAAGAAGCATCGCTTGTCGATGAAGCTGAAGCATCTCCGGATGACGCGGCTGCGGCGCTCGCAGCCGATGCGTCTTCAGATGAACCTGTTGCTGATATTGAAGCTGAAGCTGTTGTAAGCAGCATTGCCAGTATCATAAGTATGGAAATGGCTTTTTTCATTCGATATCACTTCCTTTTCCTTTTTTTACACCGTGGAATCTATTGTTGAGCGTCGTTTTCCGGATCACCCCGTCGAACAGTACGAGCAGTGCCGGGAGTACACAGGCCACCATTACGAAGGATAAAAGCGTGCCTCTGCCCAGAAGTATGCCCAGTTCGATTATGATGGGGTTGTTTGACGTATATGCCAGCGTGAACCCCGAGGTTGCCAGGATGACCGCCGAGATGAGGACAGCTATCAGGTTGTCCCCGATCGTGATGCGCATGGCATCCTTCTTTGGGTGTTCTTTTCTGTTGCTCAGGTAGGTGTTCGTGAACAGTATCGCATAGTCCACGGTCGCCCCAAGCTGTACGGTGCTTATGATCAGGTAGCCGACGAAGTTCAGCGGGAGTCCTGCGAAGTACGGGAATGAGAGGTTGATCCATATCGCAGTCTCGATGGTGAACACCAGCAGTAACGGCAGGCTGACGGAGCGGAATGTTACCAGCAGCACGAGGAATATGCCAATGATCGCTATCAGGTTGACGCGCTGGTTGTCCACTGAAACTATATCTTTCATATCATACAGGGAGGCGCTCTGGCCGGCGAGCCAGTATTCGCCGTAATATGCCGACGCTGTATCCAATACGCTGCGGACGGTATCGAACGCCTCGGTGCCTTCGTCTTCCGTATCCGTGTTGATGATTATCCGTGCGTAATGCTCGGAATAAAACTGCTCCAGTGCGTCCTCCGGGACGAATTCCGATGGTATCTGGGCCCCCACGGCTGTCGTATACGATATGACGCCTGTTACATTGGGCAGTTTTGAGAGAGCGTCCGACAGTTCGGCTTCAGTGCCTGTATCTCCCCTGGGTACAAGCAGCGCCAGCGTGTTTTGCCTGCCGAATTTCTCTTCGATCGATCCAGTGTCCTTTCCCACTCTCGTGACCGTGGTTATATTGCTGGTACCGTACAAGAAGCTTGTTTCAGACTGAGCCAGGAAGCATGGAACAGCAATAATGACAGCCAGTAACAGGAAAGGTATCCTGATCTTCATCAGGACGCCGCCTGCCTTTTTGAAATCCGGCAACAGCTTCCTGTGCCTTGTTTTATCGATGAGCTTGTATGATATCAGTGTTATTGCCGGAAGTAAAACCATAACTGAAATGAAGCTGAATATTATGCCTTTGAGCAGATTGAGCCCCAGGTCTGAACCTATACCGAAGCGCATGAACATGAGCGCTGCAAAGCCGATCATAGTAGTGGCGGCGCTGGCGGCCACTGTCGAGAGCGATTCCTTCATTGCGATCTTCATCGCTTTTTCCGGTTCGACAGTCTGCCTGTGGCTGTTGAAGCTGTGGAGCAGAAAGATCGTATAATCCATCGATACCGCAAGCTGCAGGATCGGGCTTACCGTTCTCGTGATAAATGATACTTCGCCGAATGCCAGGTTCGTTCCCATGTTGATGAGGATCGCGGCGCCTATCGTCACCAGGAAGAATAACGGTTCTATCCATGAGGTCGTGGATAAGATCAGGATGACCAGTACGATCGGGATCAGCAGCGCCATTGCGTTGATCACCTCTGAAACCGACATTGCCTGTGCTTCTGCTATGGAGACGGCCTGACCCGCGGCCGCATTCTCTTCGCCGATTATTTCATAGATGGCCCTGACTGCGGTCTGCTCCCTGCCTGACTCGACCGTAAGGCTCATCAGCGCGTTGTTGTCCCTGTAGTAGCTTTCTACTATGGATGCGTCAAGAAATTCGACCGGAGTCGTTTTCAACGTGTCAAGGCCGATTACGTCATCGAGCCAGGTCACAGCGGCCACGCCTTCTGCGGCGGCGATTTCCGCCTTGTACTCCAGTGCTTCATGTATCGATACATTCGTGAGCATCACTCTTGCATTGGGCATCTCGCCGCCGAACTCATCCTTCAT
>JAAZKL010000306.1 GCA_012799845.1 Clostridiaceae bacterium | reverse complement strand
TGACCCAGTCTGAAATTAATTCGGCCAGCTTCAGTATCGTTTCATTCTGTTTCTCATCTATATCATATTTTTCCTTTTCAAACTTCTCTATCTTTTTGATCAGGAAGTAATGCTGGAACTTGTGCGGTTCATAGCGCTCGTAGTTATACTGTTCCATCAGCTTCTCCTCGTAACCGAAATGGTAAATCGTATAGTCCCTTAGCTCGCCAAGCACCTCCATTATCTCATCATAATGGTCGCAGCCATCGTCAGCATATGCCAGGCCGAAGATCCTGGACCCTATTTCCAACAGATGCCTGTGCTGCCTGTCAATTGCTTCGATGCCGGTGCAATACTCTTCTTTCCACTTGAAATACATACTGGTACCCCCTCAGTTAAAAAGTTTTCTCTGAAACATTGTACATGTCGGTTTGCAGAATTTTGGACAAAAAAAGGAATACGGTTTAAATATACCCATGAAATTAAAGCAATAAACCTCTGTTGCCTGATTTTTTCCGCAGACGACAAATCACCGCCTGAAACCGCCATAATTAAAAACGGATGCAATAATGCGGCGCATATATACGCCGCATTCACACTCCTCATCAATCAACGGTAAAATAACTCTTTGCCGTAAGCTCGTCCGGATCGACACTGCTTCCGCCATGCATCTTTGCGATCATTCTTACCAGGACCCAATACTCGCCCGGCGGGACCCTGTTCCCATCATTGCAGGTATAATCCCATACTTCCCGGAATGAAAGCGTATCGCCCTTCCTGTGACGCGTTTCCGTTATGACGGTCAGGAAGCACATTTTGTTCGACCATCGGAATACTTCATCATTTTTGCTGTTATAGATGATATAGTCATATTTCTGGCTCGAACCCGAATAATATTCCAGATCTGTCCCTGAGATGTTTTCCAGCGAAAAATCCAGCACCAGTCCATCTTCGGACTGTTCAACATCAAGCGTCGTCCTGAACAGCCCGGTCAGGAGTTTTTTTGCATCTTCCGCACCCTTTCTCAGTTGTTCCGCTGATTCGGGATCGATCTGTATTGATTCCTTCGGTTCGACTATAATGAATATCCCATCACCGTCATTGTCTCTATGCTGCCGGGGCAGGTCCGGCTTGAATATTACATCGATATCACCGCCAAAACTGATCTCTGTCAGCTTTCGCGGAGTATTGCCGCTGTCATCGGAGGTGTTATCGGTACCTTTATTCTTATCTTTAGTCGTATCTTTAGTCGTATCTTTGGTCGTATCTTTGTTCATGTCTTCTTCTCCGTTGCCAGCATCGGCATGCGCATCACCGGTCACTGCCTGAGGTTCAGCCCCGCTGTTTTTTCTTTCCTCCATGCTTCCTTCTGTCATGTCGTTTTCACTGTCTGCAGGTATGGCGCTGTTGCTTCCATGATCCTTTATGCCGCCTGCCGGTATATCGATTTCATCTGCCGGTGCTTTTAACAGGGCCGCTGCCAGGCCGGCCAGAACGATCACAGTCGCGAAGGCAAACATCAGAAACTTCTTTCCCATACGTTCCAACTCCCCAAAAATGCTTTTCCAATGTATAGACGATCAATAACGTTCAATGGTTCATAAAGAGTCCGGTTAGTTTGGAAGAGTTATGTCGTAAAAAGTGTCGTAAATAATGGAAAAGGAGCAAGGTCTTCTCGCGGGTAATACCCCAAACCTTGCTCCTGTCTGTGGTGCCGAAGGCCGGACTCGAACCGGCACGGTATTGCTACCGGTGGATTTTGAGTCCACTACGTCTGCCAATTCCATCACTTCGGCATGATTTCATCCAATGCAAAATGAATTATACAACAGCCTCCTCCTATTGTCAAGAAACAGATCCGGCCATATATATGAGGCTTACGACCGAGGTGATGATTATCCCGATCCCGATACCCAGCAGCAAACTCTTCAGGTGGATACGTCCAATGTTCATTGCACATTTCTCCTGAGTCCTATTATCAGCTCGACCTCGCCTTTCCCCATATTAAGGTTCTTCGCGATATCAAGCTCATTCATCCCTTCTTTTGAAAGGCGCAGGACTTCCTGGTACTTGTTGAACTGGATCACCTTTTCCCTTCTCCCGGAAGAAGCCCGCTTACTGTTCCTGCTGTAAGCCGCTGCAGCACTTACGGCCGGACTGGCGTAGATCTGAGGCATTATGCCGTCAGTTTTCCCGGTGTCGTCCGTGTCCGATGCAATTTTTTCTGCTGATATTTCCAGGTCGGAGGTTTCCTTTTCCAAAGGCGGCGCGGCAGCTTCAGCACGGCTGCCTTCTCCGGTCCCGTACGTTTCTGTTCCCTTCCGGGTCTGCGGCTGTTCGTCAGTTACAGAATCGATGGTTTCAAGAAGTGCGGTGATCCTCTGTTCCGCCTCCGTAATGTTCCTGTGCAGCTCGTCATTCTTAAGATCCATCTGATCTACGATATAGCCTGAAAAACGGTTCAGCTCCTCGATCATCTGCTCAGCGTCATTGATGACCTCCATCAGTTCCCGCTTTTTTTCGTCTACTGATCTTTTGAACACGAAAATATTCTTTTTGTCGATAATGATAAGCAAAAGTGAGACTATTACCAGAATGATACCGATAAAAATCATGCTGACGTATAATCCGCTCAATTCATCCACCTCTCACAGACCACCAGGCATCGGACCTGCCGTATACCGTTCAGCCGCCGGAACCTGAAAGCCCCGTTTTTCTTTAGTATGTTCTCATTATCATATCTTGATATCTATCCTGTTTGCCGTGATCGTACCGCTGTACTTCTT
>JAAZKL010000305.1 GCA_012799845.1 Clostridiaceae bacterium | reverse complement strand
TAGATTAATAACTTTTTATTCAGTTGTCTATGACCATAGGCTTATTTCAGCATGCCTATTTTTCTATTGTCAAACTTTTTATCCTGAACCATCATTTTTTACTTGACAATTCATAGTTGGTCTCCTTATTATTTGCTGTTTATATTGATACTTCTTTACTCTGACAGTTGCTGCGGATGTTGCTGCGCCTGCCAGGCGCTCCGGTTGACAACTGTTGACATAATACCACAATACAATGAGGGAATTCAACTATCTATACCGGGTTCATTGATAAGAAACGCCAGATTACAGTAAAAAGTTACGTAGACTCATATGGAATCAAAGAAAGTAAAACTATTACAAAAAGTCGGGAAATATTAAACAGTTGCGTTGACATGATAAACGATATTGTTTAAAATGAGATCAAGGTGGTGATAAAAATGAGAATCGATGAGCAAATAAAAATTCTATGCATAAAATCTGACTTAACCATATCTGAAATTGGCAGAAGATTAAATAAGACCCCACAAGCTTTTAGCCAAAAAATAAAACGAGGTAATTTTACTATAGATGATTTATCCGAAATTGCCATGGTAACTGGCTGTAAGCTTGAATGCAGTTTTGTTCTGCCAAATGGTGAAAAAATAAAAATAGAATGAAGGTGTGAACGCATGATTGAATATATTGAAGGCGATATTTTCAAAAGTCCTGCGCAGGTAATCGTCAATACTGTAAACACCATGGGAGTGATGGGAAAGGGATTGGCTTTGGAGTTTAAACAGAGGTATCCGGAAATGTTTGCCCAGTATCGTACAGCATGCGAAAAAAAGCAATTGACGATTGGGAAGTTAATGTTATGGTATGCTCCCGATTACTGGATTCTCTTATTTCCAACAAAAGAGAATTGGAGAAAGCCTTCGAAACTAGAGTACATTGAAAAGGGACTAATAAAATTTGTACAGACTTACGCTGATAAAAGCATCACCTCAATAGCTTTTCCCAAACTTGGGTGCGGTAACGGAGAGCTCAACTGGGATGATGTCAGACCTTTAATGGAGAATTATCTCAAAAATTTACCTATAGACGTTTATATTTACTTGGGTTTAAAAAAGGAATATATACCTGAACATAAGAATCAAAAAGAAACATTGGAATGGCTAAATAGTAATGCAAAAGATATGTCCTTTAACGGATTAAAAGATGACATAACTTACAATTGCTCTGTACTGCCGTTTGCTTTACGGTTTATGGACAAACAGTATAATGTCAGATGGGACGATGGACTTATATTCACTTCATCAGACAATCAGATGCACTGCAAAATTGATGAAAAATCATTATACAAAATATGGGATGAAATACGTATTAAGGGTGTCTTTCCTGCTCCACCAGATAATCAGCTTCGCATATTAGTCTATGCATTACTTGAGTCATTGGGGTACCTATCTGAAGTAAGAATTAAAAACAATAAAACATTGGATATGGTAGATGGGTACCAGCTAAATGAAGGATTTGGACGAATATACTCATTGAAGGGGATATAGTTATGGGTTATTCTGAAATTATTAAAGAAAATTGTGAAAAACATAGTTCAGTGTCATGGTGGCCTAAGTTTGCCTTTCATTATACTGATGTGACTAATGCTGTTAGTATTTTGGATACGGGGTATTTATACAGTCGTGTCAATGCAGAGAGAATGAAAATCATGAAGAATGATAATGCAAGCCGTCAGGTAATTGATATGACAATATCTGAGGCTGCTGCCCATGTTAGGTTCTATTTTAGACCATTAACACCAACTCAATTTTTTAATGAGGGTTATAAGCATATTGATATTCGATATGATAATGATATAAATGCCAATGTTCCAGTGCCTGTTTTTTTTCTGTTTGATCTGGAAAAAATACTGAAAATGCCGGAAACAAAATTTTCAGAATTTGGTCAAGCTGGATATGGCTCTCCTTTATACAGCGGTGTTGAGGCATTCAGCAGGTTAGATTTTGACAAAATATACAGTTGCAGTACTATAACAAAGGAACTTGTTAAGTACCGACATGCGGAACTGCTGTATCCCAATTTCTTTGATATCAATAGCTGTCTGCAAGCTGTACTTTGCCGGAACAGTATTGAAAAAATGACTCTTATGAACCTGCTGAAGGAAAAGAACAGTACAAATTTTTATAAGTATAAGCAATATATAAAGATATGCCGTGAAAACATGTTTGAAAATAATGGCCTATTTATTACGGAGTGTACATTTCATGATAATAAAATAAGCATATCTTTCTCTGATACTTATCCCAAGAAATATTACACTGAAAGACAAATGCGGAAAAATCAGATAAGTGAATTACCACCAATAAATGCTCATATTGAATTTGATTGGATTGGTAAGAAGGATACCCTACTATATCATACTGTGACAGAATTCGATCTGGATTATATCAGAGCTAAGTCTGTTACATTCAGTAATCTACCCAAAATTAACGAAGCTAAAAATCTTAGAATAAAATTATTTTTTGATGATAAGCTTATGTGTTATTATCAGCAGCCTTTTGCAGATATAGATTTAATATAACAGATTGTGTCAGCTAAGGTATATCGAGGCTGAAGGAAACCGGTGAAGAGATAAATAATGAGCCCGGACAGAGGAGACGCTAGTCTATATATCATGGCAAGGAACCAGGTATTAGCAAATGTTGTATCTCCATTAAGAAACTATTATACCTAAAGTCATTGACAAGTACTTTTCCAAAACAATATAATTAGCGCGGATGAACAAAGGCGTTCATCATTCTGTGCACATACACATCAAGTGTAGGTGTGGTGCTGCACGGAGTGATGAGCGCCTTTTTGATTTTACCGGGAAAATGGGAGCTTGACGCAATAATTCTGCTGTTTAAAGGCAAAATATGTTCCGGGGAGCGGATCAAAATAAACACAGGCGGAGGGTTCATTATGGAAAGCGTACTGTCGGAAAGCAGACTTTTATACAAAGGCAAATCAAAATCGATGTATGCGGGAGACGATGACCGTACATGCATTTTGGAGTACAGGGATTCGGCCACGGCAGGGAACGGCGCGAAAAAAGCGGAGCTTGAGGGCAAGGGAGCTTTGAACGCTGAAATATCTTACATCCTGTACAAATATCTCGAGGAAAACGGGATCGAGACGCACTTCATAAAAATGCTCGATAAAACCAGGATGTTGGTGAAGAAAGTTGACATAATCAATGTGGAAGTAATCGTCCGCAACATAGCAGCGGGCGGCTTTTCAAAGAAGTACGGCATTCCGGAAGGAACATTGCTGAAAAACACGATCATTGAGTTCTGCCTGAAGAGCGACGAGTATGGCGATCCAATGATGAATGAGAGCCAGATAACCGCATTGGGGCTGGCTGCGCAGGACCAACTGGAGAGCCTTAAGAATACGGCGCTGCGCATAAACAGTCTTCTGTCTTCGCTGTTTGACAAATGCGGCATAACCCTGGTGGACTTCAAGCTCGAATTCGGCATGTACGAAGGCAGGATCATCCTCGCGGACGAAATATCGCCGGATTCATGCCGGTTCTGGGACAAAGCCACGGGAGACAAGATGGACAAGGACCGCTTCCGCCGTGACCTGGACGATGTGCTGGGCGCGTACAGGGAAGTGTTGAGGAGGCTCAGGAGTGCGCAGTAGATGAGGAGGCTGAAATAATGCGCAACAGGTATGAAAACCCGCTTTGCGAAAGATACGCCGGCAGAAAAATGCAGGAGATATTCTCGCCCGACAGGAAGTTCTCCACCTGGAGAAAGCTGTGGGTCGCCCTTGCCGAAAGCCAGAAGGAACTCGGTCTTGACATCTCCGACAGGCAGATCGGGGCCATGAAGGAACATATATATGACATAAATTACGAAGTCGCGGAACAGCGCGAAAAAGAGGTGCGCCACGATGTGATGGCCCATATATACGCCTATTGCGTCCAGTGCCCTGAAGCCAGGCCGATCATCCATCTTGGCGCGACATCCAGCTATGTCGGCGACAACACCGACCTTATCTTGATGAAGGAAGCCCTTGTTCAGATCAGATCGTCCCTAGCCGGGGTTATAGTTGAGCTTGCCCGATTCGCACTGAAACACAAGTCACTCCCTACACTTGCGTACACGCATTTTCAGCCAGCGCAGCCTACCACCCTCGGCAAGCGGGCGACTCTGTGGCTTCAGGACCTGGTCAGCGACATGGACGCACTCGGGTTCACGCTGCCGCAGATCAAAATGCTCGGGTGCCGCGGCGCCACCGGCACTGCTGCGAGTTTTCTCGAGCTTTTCGACGGCGATGCCGAAAAAGTGGAGCGCCTGGAAAAGCTGATCGCACAGAAAATGGGCTTTGACGGTATCTTTGACGTAAGCGGGCAGACTTACCCCCGCAAACTGGATTATAACGTGCTATCGGTCCTGTCCGGTATCGCGCAGAGCGCGTGGAAATTTTCGAATGATATCCGTCTCATGTCTCACCTGAAAGAGGTTGATGAGCCCTTCGAAGATAAGCAGGTAGGTTCATCAGCAATGGCATACAAGCGGAATCCTATGCGGAGCGAGCGCATATCTTCACTTGCAAGGCATGTGATCTCGCTGGCCCAGGGCGCCGCCATGACGGCATCCACCCAGTGGTTCGAGCGCACCCTTGACGATTCGGCGGCACGCCGCATCTATATACCTGAAGCTTTCCTGGCAACAGACGGCATGCTTTCACTGTACAGGAACGTGATAAGCAAAATGAGGGTTTATCCAGAAATGATGAGAAGGCATCTGGAAGAGGAACTGCCCTTCATGGCGACTGAAAACATCCTGATGTACTGTGTGAAAAAGGGCGGCGACAGGCAGTTGCTGCACGAGGCGATCAGGGAGATCGCGGTATCGGCTGCCAGGGACATCAAGGAAACCGGCGCCGGGAACGACCTGATCGAAAGGATCCTGGCAGACGAAAGGTTCGGCATAACACGGACCGAGATGGAGGAACTGCTCGACGCGGAGAAGTTCACCGGGCTGGCGGAGAAACAGGCTGAAAAATATGCGAAGAAGATCCTGGACCGCTTCGGGGCAGATGCAGTTTACGAAGAAGCAGAAGTCAATGTTTAAACCAGTAGACCAGGGTTGCTGAACTGACTTGTCAGGGCTGCCTGGCTGACTGGACAGAGTTGCCGAACCAACTGGACAGAGTTGCCAAACCAACTGGTAAGGACTGTTAAACTAACTGATCAAGGCGATAAAACCAACTGAGCATGACCACTAAACCAGCTAATCAGGGCCTTTAAGCCAATTGATCAGGATCGGAGGATTTCAGAAAAAAACATGGATCCTGGCTGGAAAAAGGAGGCGATAAGCATGTTGACGGCAATAGTCGGAATAAACTGGGGAGACGAAGGAAAGGGAAGGATGGTTGACCTGCTTGGTTCGCGGTACGACATCATAGTGCGGTACCAGGGCGGGAACAATGCAGGCCACACCGTTGTGAACGATAAAGGCAAATTCATACTGAACCTGCTTCCGTCGGGGGTCCTGCGCCATGATACTGTAAATGTCATGGGCCCCGGCATGGTAATAGATATCGCACACCTTTGCAAGGAGATCGGCGGACTTGCCGAAAAGGGTATAAAAATCACTCCAGACAATTTAAAAATCAGTCACGCAGCGGCAATATGCTTTCCGTATCATGTGCGCCAGGACATCCTGGAGGAGGAACGGCTGGCTGAGAGGAAATATGGTTCCACGAGACGCGGCATCGCGCCCGTGTATGCCGACAAATACATGAAAAAGGGCATTCGGATGGGCGATCTGCTTTTTCCGGATACGCTCAGGGAAAAGCTCGAAGGCATTGTCGAGTGGAAAAACCTGATGATCCACGGCGGATATCATGATCAGGCCATCGATACCGACGAGATCCTGGATTGGATGCGGGTACATGGCGAGCCCCTTAAACCCTTTATCTGCGATGTTTCGGATTATCTTGAAAACGCGGTCGGGGAGAATAAAAACATACTGTTCGAGGCGCAGCTTGGCGCGCTTAGAGATATAGATTACGGGATATATCCCTATACGACTTCATCTACCACGCTCGCCTCATTTGCTACTACGGGGGCAGGCATTCCGGGTGCAAAACCTGATAACGTTATAGGAATAATGAAGGCTTATTCAAGCTGTGTCGGCGAGGGACCGTTCGTTGCCGAGTTCTTCGGAGAGGAAGGAAGCCGGCTGAGGGAAGCGGGAGGCGAGTACGGCGCAGCGACAGGGAGGCCGCGCAGGGTCGGAGCGTTCGACATACCGGCTTCACGCTACGGAATAAAGGTCCAGGGCGCTGATGAGATCGCCCTTACGAAGCTGGATGTGATGTCATACATGGAGAAAATCCCTGTCTGTGCCGCATACGAGATCGACGGGGAAAAGACGGACAGGTTCCCGACCGGCGACAGGCTGCTCAGGGCAAAACCCGTGATAGAATTCCTGGACGGCTGGAAATGCGATATATCGTCCTGCCGCAGAAAAGAGGATCTGCCCGCAGCAGCCGCAGCTTATATAAGGTTCATCGAAGAAACGACGGGATGCAGGATCCGTTACGTTTCAGTAGGTGCAGAGCGGGATGCGTACATCGATATGGAGGCCTAAAGACTATGTACAGGAGGAGACAAAATGAAAGCAAGGGTATACGTGACACTGAAAAAGAGCATAGCGGATCCTCAGGGGAACGCGATACAGAACGCGCTGCGCAAGCTCGGATATGACAATGTCGAACAGGTCAGGATAGGCAAGCTGATAGAACTGGACCTGGGCGACATCGCGGAGGACGAGGCGAAGGCGCAGTTGGTGAAAATGTGCGAAGGCCTGCTTGCCAACACCGTTATTGAAGAATATAAATTTGAACTTTCCCATAAATGAAATCGACCGGAGGAGGACACAAGAATGAAATTCGGTGTGATAGTTTTCCCAGGGTCCAACTGCGATATCGACTGCTTCCATGCGGTCGGGGATGTGCTGGGCCATGAGGTAGAGTATATATG
>JAAZKL010000304.1 GCA_012799845.1 Clostridiaceae bacterium | reverse complement strand
TCTGTACCGAAAGCAAGGACACCATGGGGCGCAACCTGCTGGCAGGGCCCTACTGCCCGGCAGACAAGGTCGAAACGAAAGTATTCATACAGCGCGATCCCCCCTATCTGCCTGAGAAGCCCAACGAGAAGGCTCCGAGAGACGTGGTATACGAACTGCCTGCGGGTGAATACTGCACGGTGCACGGTGCGCCGCCCGAACCCGAGCCCGGGACCAATGACCCGCTTGACGACATGATAGACTGGCTCTGGCCGTTTGGCAGAATCGACAGCGACCCGCCCGCAGGAAACGGGCAGAATAACGGGAATCAGCAGGATCCGCGGGACGGCAGTTCACTGTATGAGGGAGACACCGGCGAGGACACCTGGGACAGCATACTGGGAAACAACGGACTGGACTGGCCTGAGCATCTTCCGCTGGAATAAAATCCCTGTTCATTGCGGGATATCTTTCATATAGCAATTAAGGTCATGGGACACATGGTCTGTCCCATGATTTTTGCAAAGAAACTTCCATGGTTCCATTGAATAGCCGAATAATAACTAATATACTATATTGGCAGGAGGAATGTGGCAATGAGTATAAAAGATGCAGCAATGCTGGATGTCGACCTTGATCGGTTCTGGAAAGACGACGAACTGGCGCATAAGGACAACTGCTTCAGTCCGGACGCGCCGCAGGTCGCTCTTGGTATCAGGATGAGCGAGGAATGCGTCTTTGCGGAACTGGGGGAAGAAGGCAACCCTTGGGGCTACACACCGCGTGAAAGAAGACTGGAACTGAACAAGCGTTACAATGACAAGGCAGAAAAGATCGTAGGCCTCAGGGTGCTTCCCGAAACCCTTCCGGAACCGGACGCGGAGTTCCCGTATGTCAAAAGGATCGGCGAGGTTTTTGAAGGAAAATACATACACAATGGGATCGCAGAATGGCTGGAGGGCACGGTCAGCACGCCGTCCGAACTGGAAAAGCTGCTTGACAGGGTAGAAAAGCTCAATATTCGTGAATTCATTCTCCCGCCCAACTGGGAAAACGAGAAAAAACGCATTTATGAGAAACATGGGATCAGGCCGCCGCTGCTGAGGCATATCAGGGGCCCGGTAACGCTCGCCACTTCGATCTACGGTGTTGAAAACCTCATATTCCTTATCATAGATGAACCTGACCTGGCGAAGAGGTTCTCAGACGTGATACTCAAGGTCATTGTCGAAATGGCAACTATCATGGATGAAGAAGCCGGATATGATGAAACTAACCGTCCGGGCGGATTCAGCTTCGCTGACGACAACTGCTGCATGCTGTCGCCCGAGATGTATGAAATGTTCGGATATCCGATACTCAAGACCGTGTTCGAACGGTGGTGCCCGAACCCGGAAGACAGCCGGTACCAGCATTCCGACTCCGATATGGCGCATCTCCTTCCGATACTGGGCAGGCTGAACCTTACAGGCTGCAACTTTGGTCCGACCGTGCTGGTGGACGAGATACGGAAATACATGCCGCGGACAAGGATAGACGGCTGCCTGGCACCGTTCACATTCATGAACAACGACATCGACGCCATTATCAGGGAGGTCAGGCGCGACTGCGAGATGGCCAGGGAAAGCAGGGGGCTAAATCTCTCAACAGCGGGCTCCATCAATAACGGTAGCCTCCTGACAAGCATGCGCGCAGTTATGTACGCGATACAGAATTACGGCAGGTATTGAGGGCTGCAGCAGGCAAATATCATGAATAGCTGATGATATATTTGAGCGTTCTTGCTCAACCAAATACACTTGTTTCAGAAAAGGGTCGCTATGCCGGATATACGTATTGATAATTACAATGGATACAAAGCCTGGCTGGTATACAGCCAGGATATATGGAAAAAGCCGGACTTAAGCGGGATGTTTTTCGACAGCATTTGTGTCGATCCGATGCAAAAGGAGCTCGAGACCGCTGTAAAAGAGCTGAAGGAAGCATTGACAGCCATTTTCGGGAAGACGCCGAAGCTGGTCAAAAATCCTTCACCTAACGGCACGATAATATTGCAGCTTATCCCGCGGGAAGATGTGCTCCAAGCCGACAATCCCGGAAACGGACAGGACTCCGATGGATGTATCCACGGTGGGAATGCATGCGAATCCGGTTCCGGCGGCGAGGCCTGCGGGCTTGCTTCTGACAATGCAGCCTACGAATCTCTTTCTGGCAGCGGGGCCTGCGAACTTATTTCTGATACCGAGGCTTGCAAACTCGGCAATGAAGGCTTCATAATAAAGCGCTGCCGATCTGGCGATACAGATCAGACCATTATCGCGGCAAAATCAGGGGCAGGCGCCCTGTACGGGGTATTCGCGCTCATAAGGCACATCCTGTGCGGTACATTCAGCGAAAATACATATATGCTGCAAAATCCGGCTATCAAACTCCGCATGCTCGACCAGTGGGACAATATGGACGGCAGCATCGAGAGAGGCTACGCCGGCAGTTCTATTTTCTACAAAGACGGGCAGATCACAACGGACCTGAAACGTGTGGAGGACTATGCCCGGCTGATGTCTTCCGTCGGACTGAACGGGATCGCTTTGAACAATGTCAACGTGCACTCGCATGAAACCAGGCTGATAACGAAGGAACAACTTCCCAAAGTGGCAAAGCTGGCCGACATTTTCCGCAAATATGGCATAAGGAT
Organism: Clostridiaceae bacterium; assembly: GCA_012799845.1. GTDB lineage: Bacteria > Bacillota > Clostridia > Acetivibrionales > DTU013 > DTU013. The sequence continues at coordinate 6,936 of JAAZKL010000304.1, read as the reverse complement.
ATTCCTGAGCATCAACTACTCCAGCCCCATCGAGCTTGGCGGCCTTGACACTGCCGACCCGCTGGACGCCAGAGTACAGGCATGGTGGTGTGAAAAAGCGGCCGAGATATATGGGTATATACCAGATTTTGGCGGTTTTCTGGTCAAGGCAGACTCTGAGTTCCGCCCGGGGCCCTTCACATACGGGAGGAATCATGCCGACGGCGCAAACATGCTGGCAGCTGCACTCAAACCATACGGCGGCCTGGTGATCTGGCGCTGCTTCGTTTACAACTGCAGGCAGGACTGGCGTGACAGGACTACCGACAGGGCCAATGCGGCCTATGATAATTTTATGCCCCTGGACGGCTGCTTTGACGACAATGTGTTCCTGCAGATAAAAAACGGCCCCATGGACTTCCAGGTGAGGGAACCTGTATCTCCTCTCATTGGCGGACTGAAAAAAACGAACTTCATGCTCGAACTGCAGGTAACCCAGGAATACACGGGACAGCAGCGCCATCTGTGCTACCTGGCACCGATGTGGAAGAACGTGCTGGAGTTCGACACATACAGCCGCGGCGAAGGAAGCACGGTGGCACGGCTCCTTTCAGAACCGGCAGACGGCATGCTCACTGGAATAGCGGCTGTCTCCAACATCGGAGACGATATGAACTGGACAGGCCACGACCTGGCCCAGGCCAATCTTTACTGCTATGGCAGGCTGGCATGGGATCCCTGGCTTTCTGCGGAAGAAATCGCAAGGGAATGGACTATGCAGACCTTTGGCAGCGACCCTGCAGTCATCGATACTATAACCGGCATGCTGCTGGACTCGTATCACATATACGAAAGCTATACCGTACCGCTGGGTATCGGCTGGATGGTCAATCCCGGCCATCATTACGGTCCGAATGTGGACGGATATGAATACTCCGCATGGGGCACATATCACAGGTCTGACCATAAGGGGCTGGGCATCGACAGGTCGGTCGCCAACGGCACAGGCTTTGCGGGCAGATACTTCCCGCCCAACTCAGCTATGTACGAAAAAATCGATACCTGCCCGGAAGAATTGCTCCTGTTTTTCCACAAGGTAGAGTATACCCACAGGCTCAAATCCGGCGTTACGCTGATACAACACATATACGACTCCCATTTCGAAGGCGCCGCCAGGGCGGCCGAACTCATCGACAGGTGGAAAAGCGTCGAAGGCCGGATCGATCCCGGCTCCTTCGAACGAGTGCTTGAAAGGCTGAAAGAACAGGCAGAACATGCCTGTGAATGGCGTGACGTAATAAATTCATATTTCTACAGGAAAAGCGGCATTCCGGACGCGAAGTCCCGTCCTATCTATTAAAAAACAGGGACTTCCGCTCAAAAAAATCTGCTGGTATCCGGCCCGTAATACAGCCTCCTGGTTGCATGTCAGTGACTGCATGCCGAATGGTTGCGGACTGTCCCGGCAATCCCATGACTATATACCGAATGACCGCGGATCGTGCCGCAGTCCTGTGACTGTATGCTGAATGACCGCGGATCGTGCCGCAGTCCTGTGATTTATCCCTTGACAGCTCCTATGGTGAGACTCTTTATAATCCTGTCGTTCAGGAAGAAATACGTTATAATGCTCGGGAGGACCATTATCACCACCGCGGCGAGCTGTATAGTCCATCTCGTGGAATACTGCCCCTTGAACCTGGTCAGGCTCACAGGCAGAGTCATCTTCTTGTCGTCAGACATGAATATCAGCGCGAACATCAGCTAGTTCCAGGCATTGACAAAGTTGAATATCGAAATCGTGGCTATCGATGATTTCGACAGCGGGAAAATGATCTTCCAGAAAACGCCCTTCATACTGCACCCGTCGATAACGGCAGCTTCCTCTATCTCTTTCGGGAATGAAGCCATGAAGCCGCCGAGTATGAATATCGAAGTAGGCAGGGCAAAGGCAACATACGGCAGTACGAGCGAAATATAGCTGTTCAGCAGCCTGATCCTGTTGAATACCATGAACAACGGGATCAGTGTGGAGTGGATAGGTATCATGATGCCAATAAGAAACAGGCCCATTACAAAACCTGATAGCTTCCATTTGAATCTTTTCAGTGCAAATGCGGCCATGGACGCAACTACGATGGTCACACCCACAGATATGAACGAAACGACCACAGAGTTGAAGAAACTTGTGCCTACTTTCCCCGATGTCCATGCGGTCAGGTAGTTGCTGAACTGAAACGAAAATTTGACCGACCATGGATTGTCAAACATCTCTGCGTCAGTTTTCAGCGAGTTGACAATAAGCCAAAAAAGCGGATACACATATGTCAGCGACAGGACCGACAATATAACGACGATTATCGTTTCCCGTATCGGTAAAGCCTTTCTTTTCCTTGCAAATACGGTCATAAGTCAAATACTCTCCCTTGCCAAAGTATGATGCTTGAAGCCTGTCAATAGTACTGGACTTCTTCCGACTTGAACAGCCGGTTCAGCAGTACTGTCACAAGCAGGCACATGCACAGCAGGACCACGGCAATGGCGCTGCCATACCCGTACTGCATATCGCGGAAGGATTTATAATACAGGTAGAGTGCCATGACCTCGCTGGAGTGGTTCGGACCGCCGTTGGACATGACATAGATGAGGTCAAAATAGCGCAGGGAACCTGTAGCGATCAAAACCGTGTCTATACCTATGATAGGCCGTATAAGCGGCAAAGTTATATGTATGAACCTTTGCCACGGGCCGGCTCCGTCAATGGTGGCCATCTCGTTCAGGCTGGGCGGTATGTTTTCTATGGCAGCCAGGTAAATTATCATATGGTAGCCGATGAACTGCCAGCATATGACGACCATGATGCAGCCCAACACAGCTTTTTCGTCAGCAAGCCAGAGCCCGGTATGCTCCCCGAGTCCGACCGCCCTGAGCAGACTGTTGATCAGGCCGAATTCGGCGTTGTATATAAAAGACCACAGCAGACCAACAGCAACGCTTGCCAGTATGTTTGGCATGAAATAAACCGTTTTGAAATATCTCTTCCCCCTGATCGCTCCCGAAATCGCCGTCGCCAGAAGGATCGCAAGAGGCACCTGTATGACGATGGACAGCCCCATCAGCAGCAGCGTGTTTTTCATGCTCTTTTCGAATATTTTGTCGATGGAGAAAAGCTGGACGAAATTATTGAAGCCGACAAATCTCCTGGCATCGACAAGACTCCACTTATGGAAGCTGTAATATACGGTGCTGAATACCGGTATAGCCACTATCCCCAGGTAAATCAGTAACGCCGGCAGCAGAAAAAGCAGTATCGTTTTCCTGTTTCTTATCATCGAATCCATTTCATGACTCCTTACGCAAAGCAGAAGTTGACACAGATATGCCGGACCCGACGGCCAGGCTGTCCCGGCCGCACGGTTCCTGCAACATAAATCTTATCCTGCAGATCTTGTTTCCGCAGAACTTATTCCCCCAACATTACTGGCTATCTTTGTTCTGTTCAGTAAACTGCTGCAGGGATTTGAAGGATTCCTCTACGGACTGGCCGGCTGTAATAGCCTGTATCGTGTTGTTGTACTCGTTTCCTATGGTAGCTCCAAGGCCGACATCATAGAATACGAAAAATTCTTCCATTTCATTGAGCATTTCGCCGACTTTCATTGCCACAGGATTTACCTTGCTGGCGTCAGCTTTGACGGTGGTAGCCACCAGGTTGCCTGCTTCAACGAGCTTCAACTGGATCTCGGGATCCGAGATGGTCTTGATGAATTCGGCAGCGGCATCCTTGGCATTGGATTTTTCAGCTATGGCAAAGCTCTGGTCAGGCTGACCCAGCCAGTGGTTGACAGTTCCTTTGCCTCCGGGCATTGCGGGGAACTTGCAAACGCCGAGCTTATCCTGCATATCTGTGTAGAGCTGCTGTATAGCCCAGCTTCCCATGACCAGCATTCCGCTTTTGCCTGCTATGAAATCAGCCTGCGCAGGATCGTTGTCAAGAGCATTGAAGCCCTCGGGGAATGCTTTGAGGGATACCAGTTCCTGCATGATCCTTCCTGCCTCGATGAACGCCGGATCTTCCCAGGTTCCTGTCCCGTTGTACACTTTGTTATAAGGTTCGTTGCCGCCGATCCTGTTGACGACCAGTTCGCTGAACATGGCGCCGACCCACGGAGCCTTGTTGCCAAGTGCAAAAGGAGTTATGCCGTTCTGATTGAGGACATTGATGATGTTCTTGAGATCGTCGTAAGTCTGGGGCTCCTTGAGGCCATACTTGTCAAAGATCTCCTTGTTGTAGAAAAGGCATACGACTGTCTGGGTCGTCGGCAGCGCGTACACTTTTCCGTCAAACTCCAGAAGTATCGCCTGAATCCACTGTGATGAAGCTGCTCACAAGGCTCTCTTTTGTAATTCCGGCGGCAACGCTTTCCACGGGTTCGCCCAGCTTGATCTTGTCCCTGTGGGATACTATGTTCCCATCAAGGTCGGTAATGAATATGTCGCCGCTCTTGAACAGATCGGTTTTCCTGTAAATGTCGTGGACCGAGCTTTCCCTTATCTGTATGATCGCGTATCCTATGAGCTCCTGGTTGACGATGCTGTTGATGGCCCTTCCGACCCTTATCGTCTGGGACCAGGGGTTTGTCCCGAACCATACTGCACCGCCCTTGTTTTCCTTCAGTATCTGTTTCTCCTCATCGCTGATGTCTATGGTGACAGAGCCCGGATTGACATAATAAACGGTCCCTGACATCGATATGACCTGCGCAGCGGCAATGTCGAGATACAACGGCACGAAACCCTTAAGCTGGCTGTCTATGGCCCTCTCAACGCGAATTTTTTCATATTCGTCCTTTATTCCCAGATTTGCTTTCCTCAATGTTTCCTGGATCGTCAGATTGGAAACTATCTGAAAAGAGACCCTTTCGATTTCCCTGATCTTAACGTCGACATTTTCGCCTGTTTCCATAAGAATGTCATTGGCATATTGCTCGATTTTCCGTTTAAGGAGTTCCTGCGACGTGTAATATGAAAATACGCCTATTGTAATAACAGGCAGGATGATCAATACCAGGAATGATATCAAGAGCTTATTGCGAATGGGCATGTCTCTGAATCGCATCATGATTACCCGTCCTCAATACCTCCAGGCTGTCCGGAAACAAACGGCCGCACTGCCAATATGCGAAAATGTCATGTGTCCTGTCTGGGGCTGTCCTGCTCCCGTCCGCTGATGTCATGCATCTTGTCCGGGGCTGTCCTGCTCCTGTCTGCTGATGTCATACATCCGGTTGTTGTGGATAAACGGCCTTCTCCCTGTATTATGAAGGCGTCATCCCGAAATATTTCCTGAAAACCTGGCTGAAATACCCCGCATCCTTTATTCCTACTTTCTCCGCCACCTCATATGTTTTCAAATCAGGGTCGCTGAGCATCTCGCAGGCTTTTTGCAGCCTGATGCGGGTCAGTATCTCGAGGAAATTCTCCCCGGTCTCTTTCTTTATGAGCCTGCTCAGATAAATATGGTTCATATATACATGCTGGGATACACTGATCAGTGTTATATCGTTCATGTAATTCTTTGAAATGTAATCGATGACCTGCCTGATGACGGCATTCCTGACAGGATATGAAGGATAGCCCGGATCCGTTGCGCCCTCGCCGTCCTCCGGGCTTTCTGTCTGTGCGGCGTCCAGCTTTTTCACTATTACGGCATTGCGCACGATATCCCGCATACAGTTGATCTGCTGCAGTACCTTTTCCTTCTCGAGCCTTTCCTTCTCTTCATTTTCGATCTGCCTTTTTGCTTTCAGAACTACTTCTATTATCTCATCCGGGTCAGACGGCTTCAGGATGTAGTCCAGTGCACGAAGCTGTATCGCGGTTTGGGCGTAGCTGAAATCCTGGTAGCCTGTAAGGAGGATACTTTTTATTTCCGGTACTATATTTTTCGCTTCTTCGATCAGTTTCAGCCCGTCCATTCCCGGCATCTTTATGTCGGTAAGCAGGATCAAGGGCATGACGGATTTGACAAGCTCCAGCGCTTCGATCCCGTTGGCAGCCGTTCCGGCAAGCTCTATTCCATAATCGCTCCATGATATGCTCTGAAGCCCCTGCCTGATTAAAAGCTCATCATCCGCTATGACCATCCGTATCATAACACACCGCCAGATTAATGGATTTGTACGGTAACCAATACAAGTATACTATAATATCCCATATATGCACAACATCTATGGGACCCGAATATATTATCGCACATTTGGATGTTTCGGACCGCCTTATTCAACCGCTGGTCAAATGCATTGTCAGCCGCTGGTCAATTGGTGCTTGTTAACCGCCTCTTCACCGGCTATTCAACAGCAATTGAGGTCCGCGTCACATTATTCAGCCGCCTGACCTCACAGCTTGATATGAGTTGACCTATCTGATATACTATAACAAACCATCGATGTGGGGTGTTTAATGTGAGCATCGCTGAAACCTGCCGTAATATCAAGTCAGCAGCCATAAAGCTGGCGGCATGTTCAACTGATATAAAGAACAGCGCTCTTGCGAAGATCGCACAGGCACTTGAGGCTCATAAGGAAGAGATATTCAGAGCAAACCGTGTGGACCTGGAAAGAAGCGAAGCGGAGAATGTGCCGATGCCGCTCCTGAAGAGGCTCAAATTCGATGAGCACAAACTCGGCGATGTCATCTCAGGCATCAACAGCCTTATCAGGCTGGAAGACCCTGTAGGCAAAACGCTGAGTTCCACAGAGCTTGACGAAGGTCTTGAGCTTTATAAAGTGACCTGCCCCATAGGCGTGATCGGTATCATATTCGAGTCTCGTCCCGACGCCCTTGTGCAGATATCGACGCTTTGCCTGAAGAGCGGGAACGCCGTGCTTCTGAAGGGCGGCTCCGAAGCCATCGAGACGAACAGGGTGCTTGCCCGTATCATAATCTCCGCCTCGG
>JAAZKL010000303.1 GCA_012799845.1 Clostridiaceae bacterium | reverse complement strand
GAAGCTGGCCGAATTCATTTCAGACTGGGTCACGAACCATATACTCAAGGAGGATATGCAGTACAGGGAGCTTTTCATCAGCAAGGGACTCTGAGGGGTCAACTTCCGTGAAGACGGTTGACAACTGTAATAGAGTGCATTATTATATTATTAACAAAACACGAACACAGGCAAAATGGCGCTGACGAGGAGGAGTACATACGCTCCTGAAGCAAAGAGAGAAGATGGCTGGTGTAAATCTTCGTGACGGGCGTATGGAAGTAGCCTCTGAGCTGTGGACCGAAAGGCGTCTGCCGAGTAGGCTCCAACGGAGATTTCCACCGTTACAGGGAAAGCAATATCGGATGTCGGCATATGATGTCCCGTATTGTCAGAGTGCAGATCTGTGATCTGAATATAGGTGGTACCGCGGATCCGATGTCCGTCCTGAGCATGACTTTATGTCTGCCCGGGGCGGACTTTTTGATTTCCGACAGTTTTGAATGTGTTCTGTGACAGGGAGGTATCATCGATGGATAAAAAGTATGCATTCGAACGAACAGAAAAGGAAATGCAGAAGTTCTGGGAGGAAAGCGGCATATACCATTTTGACGCCGGAAGCGCGAAGGAGATATACTCCATAGATACTCCGCCACCGACAGTAAGCGGCAGCCTCCATATAGGGCATGTTTTTTCTTATGCCCAGGCGGAAATGATCGCAAGATATAAAAGGATGAGGGGTTACAATGTGTTCTACCCGTTCGGGTTCGACGACAACGGGCTGCCGACCGAAAGGCTTGTCGAGAAAGAAGAAGGTATAAAAGCAATTGATGTGCCGAAGAAAGAGTTCGTTAAAAAGTGTTTGTCGACCACGGCCAGGTATATCGACGAGTTCAGGGAACTATGGCAATCGCTCGGATTTTCGGTAGACTGGTCGCTCCAGTATGAGACCATCGGTCCGAAGGCGCAGAGGATCTCGCAGAGGTCGTTTGTCAGGCTATTCAAAGAAGGAAAGGCATACATGAAGGAGTCGCCAGTCCTGTGGTGTACGGAGTGCAGGACATCCATCGCGCAGGCTGAACTGGAGACTGCGGAAAAGCAAACGAGTTTCAATTATATCCCCTTCGAAACAACTGAAGGTGATGAAAAACTGATCATTGCCACTACGAGGCCGGAACTGCTCCATGGATGTGTCTGCCTGTTCGTCAATCCTGATGATGAAAGATATTCCGGGTATGCGGGCAGGACTGTGCGTGTCCCGCTGTACGGGCATGAGATACCAGTCATGGCAGACCGGAATGTTTCGATGGATAAAGGCACGGGCATAGTTATGTGTGCGACTTTCGGGGACAGTACGGATGCTGAGTGGTACGAAGAACACAGGCTTCCGTACAAGAAAACCATATCGCAGGACGGTAAGATCGGGAGCAGTGTTCCTTTCATCGGCGGCATGGGGATACCGGAGGCCAGGAAGCATATCATCAGTCTGCTCAGGGATAAAGGTCTTCTGATCAGGTCAGAAGAACTCACACATACGGTAGCTGTCCATGAGCGCTGCGGCAGGGAAACGGAGATCATCCTGTCCAGGCAGTGGTATATCGATATATTGACCAACAGGGTGAAATTCATGGAAGCTGCCGAACAGATCAACTGGTATCCGGCTTACATGAAAGACAGGTACAAAGCCTGGGTGGAAAATCTCAGGTGGGATTGGTGCATTTCAAGACAGCGCTATTTTGGGGTGCCGATCCCTGCATGGTACTGCGGCAGGTGCGGTAAACCCTCGGTTGCAGATGAGTCGCAGCTTCCTGTCGATCCTGCCGAAGACAGGCCGAACAGGCCGTGCTCCTGCGGATGCGATGATTTTATTCCGGAGATGGCTGTCCTGGACACATGGGCGACATCTTCCACAACACCCCAGATCAATGCCGGATGGGGAGAGGCTGACGATATGAGTCAAAAGCTGCTGCCCATGAGCATGAGGACACAGGCTCATGAGATCATACGGACATGGGCTTTCTACACGATAGTCAAAAGCCTTTACCACACCGGACGGATCCCGTGGAAGGATATTATGATCTGCGGATTCGTCCTGGCAAAGAAAAATGAGAAGATAAGCAAATCGAAAAGCAACTCGGCCATGTCTCCAAAGTTTCTAACAGAGAAGTATTCGGCGGATGCTATCAGGTATTGGGCTGCAAATTCCAGGCTGGGGATCGACACTTTCTTCACTCCTGACGAATTGGACATCTCCATGCGATTCATTACAAAGCTGTGGAATGCGGCAAGGTTCTCCATATCACGGCTTCAGGATTTTGATCCGGCAGAAGCCCCGGAGTTGCTTCCTGTGGACAGATGGATAAGGGAAAGGTGCAGCCAGACGATGGCTGATGCCGGAAAACTCCTCGACCAGTTTGAGGTCGGGCTTGCGCGCCATATCATCGATGATTTCTTCTGGAAGGATTTCTGCGACGATTACATCGAGATAGCCAAGGAAAGGCTTTACCAGCCCGACGTCCACGGCCATACTGAAAGGAAGTCTGCACAGAGGGCACTGTATGACTGCCTGTTCGACATCCTGAAGATGTACGCCATATATGTGCCTCATATTACGGAATATATCTACCAGGTGTTCTTCAGGCAGCACGAGAAGGAGATATCGCTGCACCTGGCCCAATGGGAGCTTAAGGAAGAGTTCGATGATGACATCCTGGAGTTCGGCAGGCAACTGAAAGAAGCCGTCGGCGAGGCGAGAAGGATCAAGTCCGCGAAATCGCTGTCAATGAAAGCTGAGATAGATGAACTGGTCATCAGGACGGAAAAGGAATATAAAGAGTACTTCATGCGGACGATACCTGACATCAGGGCATGCTGCAGAGCAAGGGAGATAAAGCTGAATTTTATTTGATTTTGTGACGGCTGCACAAAAAAGTTGACAGGCATGATATTGATTTGTTGCAAATAATTGTTGAATAAATGAGGGCTTTTATTTATAATTGTTCATAAGCGCCCCGGAAAGGGCTGCTTTACAATTTCACCTATCAAGATGACAGAGTAGGTTATTGCGCGTTAAGTGCCAGTTGGACGGGAAGTTGCCGCTGGACGAAAAATCCTTCGTGGGTTTGCGGTGCAATAGCCGCATTCCGCTGTCACATGAGGTGAGGGCATTTCCTTCCTTCTGTGACGCAGCGTCGTTGAGAAGGAGCACTGTCAGTTGTCGTGTCTTTGGCAACTGGCGGGCTTATTGATAGGAAGGAGGTGCTTTATCTTATGAAAAAGACAAGAATGATTACTTTCATGGGCATGCTGATAG